>JBBJNV010000002.1 GCA_037721215.1 Gemmatimonadaceae bacterium | reverse complement strand
TTCGCTGGACGACTTGAGAGTGCCACCCGGGAACCGGCTCGAGAAACTGAAGGCTGGACGTGCCGGCCAGTACAGCATTCGTGTGAATAACCAATGGCGCGTTTGGTTCGGGTGGAAAGATGGGGACGCCCATGACGTTGAGATTGTCGACTATCACCAGGAATCGCTTTATGACACGACGAAAGCTTGCCCCGGTTCACCCAGGTGAAATCCTGCTTCACGACTTCCTCGAGCCGATGGGAGTATCGCAGTATCGAGTGGCTCAGGACATCAGTGTTCCGGCGCGCCGCATCAACGAGATTGTTTATGGCACCCGACGAATTACAGCCGATACTGCGCTGCGCCTGTCGCGCTACTTCGGTACCACTGAGCGATTTTGGCTCAACCTCCAGTCTCGGTTTGACCTCGAAGAGCAAAAGGACGTTCTGGGCAATCGTCTGGCAAAGGAAGTAACGGTTCTTCGCGCTGCCAGCTAAACACGTTGATGCCGACGAGCGGTCCCGGGTTGCTCGCTTCGCTCGCGAATTATACGGTCGGGTCGCGGCATATCGACAGGCGTTTAGCCCGCTCGGACGTCTCTTAGATGCTGATCCCTCGTCCCATGTTCGTGCATGCATTAACAATCGTTCACGCGCTCGGCGCATTGGCATGTTTCACCATGGCGATTGGAAGTGCTATCTCAGACCGCTTCCAAGAAGGGCTCGCCGTCTCCGGTGGAAGTGCAATCATGGTCGAGTTCTTCGGCACAGAAACATGGGTCTTTCTTGTCTTTGTAGGCCTTGTGCTAGCAGTCCTCGCTTATGCATCCTGGCAGGTACGTCCCTGGGCGTGGCACATGACTCTTATTGTGTACGGCATCGGCGTGTTGGGGAGCCTTTGGCAAGTCAGTGTGGGCATTCCGCAGGGCTGGTTTGCGGCCGCAGTCAATGGAGCTGTCTTCGCATACGCAGCAACCCCAAAGGTACGACATGCCTACCGCTAGGGACGAATGAGGCGGTCTGTCGTCTGGAACCCCAGCTCGCGCGGGGTCAGGCTTTCGAGATTCTTGGCGGACGCAAACAACTGGAAGACTTAAGCGAGCGGCCGTTCGACCCGACTGTTCGCTCGATGAGATATTCTTTCATTCTTGCGCGGTAAATCTGGAAGCGATTGCCAATGCGGTCCTGTAGGGCTGAGGATCATCCCGGTTGGTGAGAATCACAACAGTGACACGTTGGGCAGGAAGGCGCACGATGACATTTCGGAAGCCTGAGGTCTCGCCTGAGTGCCATACGGTGCCACCGGTAATACGCCAGCCATACCCGTACTGTACCTCAGCTTCATCAGTAGTGGTGTGCGGCGTGAGCGCCAACCGGCGTGATTCGTCAGACAGCAGTCTCGAGTCGTACCAGGCTGCATCCCATTTCGCCATGTCATCGATTGAAGAATAAATGCCTCCATCGCCAAGCACGGCACTGGTGGTGCTTTGATCTTTCCGTATCCACCCGGCAGGCTGCTTTGTGTATCCATAAGCTCGTGCCGTTACTACGGATTTACCTTCTGCGTGCGCCACAGTCTCAGTCATTCGGAGCGGCATGAAAATGCGCTGCCTCAGGAATGTGCCGAAGCTCATTCCCGATGCTTTTTCGACGATGAGTGCGAGAAGCGCATAGCCACTGTTGCTATACCTGTAGCTCGACCCGGGTGTGAAATAAGTGGTGTCCTGCCGCCCGAGCAGCGCCAGAACGTCCTCGTCATGCATCTGGCGAGTGTCGCCGGCGACCATCACGTCCTCATAGTCCACCAGACCCGCAGTGTGGGTGAGCAAGTGCCGAATCGTCACCGGCTCTGCCGCGCCTGGCAGCGAAGGCAGCCAGCGGTTCACCTTGTCGTCGAGCGTCAACTTTCTGTCCTCGGCGAGCAACAGAATTGCCGCAGCAGTGAACGGTTTCGTCACTGATGCAAGCCGGTAGTTCGTCGCCGGCGTGGCCTTGATGCCCGCTTCTATGTCGGCCATTCCCCATGCGCGTCTGACGACGGCATGGCCATCATGAACGATAAGCAGCGATGCTCCAGGGACAGCGCCATTGTATTCGCGCATCAACGTGTCGATTTCGGCAGTCATGGGATGACCTCCAGTTGCGCAGCCGGATAGAATCCCAAGCAGCGCTCCGCCTACGCAGGTAGTGAAAAACATGATCCAGTTTGCATGCTGCCGACGCGGGTGCCGAGTGGATGAAACGCCATTACCGATCTCACCGTAAGATTGTTCTATGCAGGAACAGAATGCTCCTGCTCAGGCACCAGCTTCAAGCACCCTCAGCACCGTCGGCTCAGCTACCGGCCGCGCCGGGACGCGCGACTGTTACAGTAACCAATCCTGATGGAACCGCCCAGACGCTTGCGATGCCACTTCGGAAACAGGACGTCGCAGACCTCCAGTCGCGGTGTTTGGAGCAGGCGGCGACGCTCGGTTTTCCTAATGAAAGCTGCCATAATGTCGTGATTGCAGGCGTTCTGAAGGGAACGGTGGTAGTCATGTTCGCGAACGCAGTGCCCAAGGCACTCACGCCACTCGTATAGACTCGGTGCGATCCGGCAGCCGAGCAGGCGATGCGCCGCTTTACAGGTTGGAGTCTTACCCTTGGCGGCGTGGCGTACGCAGCGGTGTGGATGACGGCACCGATCGAGCATGCGAATGCGCTATTGGGTGGCTAAGGGACTGTTCGTCGGAGGTGTGAAGCTCCCGCGGGCATTGGCGGAGCTGGGATTGATTGATGAGTATGAGTTCGTGGTGCAGCCTAGGCTTGCGGGCCATGGGCCAACGTTGTTCAAGGGGCTATCGAAGCATGTCGACCTGAAGCTCGTGAGCCGGCTGGAGTTCGGCTCACGCGCGGTCGCGATGCGGTATAAGCCGCGATCGGTCCGGCTGGTGCAACAGGCGCTGCGGGCGTTCAAGGACCTATCGGTGCAACTGGAGCAACTGGAGCGACTGGATCGGCAGGTGCGATTGGTGCGACAGGAGCTGCCGGTGTTCAAGGACCTATCGGTGCAACCGGAGTAGCCGGCTCTACTGGAGCGGCGGGTGCGACTGGCGCGACTGGACCCATCGGCGCGACCGGCGCAAAGGGTGACCCGGGCGGCACGGGGCCCGCTGGGGCTGTCGGTCCCGCTGGTGCAACTGGAGTCGCCGGACCAACTGGCTCGACGGGCGTAAAGGGTGACCCAGGCGACACCGGACCCGCTGGGGCTCTCGGCCCCGCCGGTCCCACAGGCGCCGCTGGAGCAACCGGCGCCATTGGTCCTGCTGGCGCAACCGGACCTGCCGGCGCAACGGGAGCGGCCGGCACCGCGGGCACGAATGGCACCAACGGCACGTCGGTGACCAGCGCGGCGCTCGCCGTTGGCGATGCAACCTGCTCCACCGGCGGATCACAGTTCGTTGCCGTGACCGGAACCACCTTCGCCTGCAACGGCGCAGCAGGACCAACCGGACCCCAGGGGCCGGCTGGGACCGGGGCCACTTCAGGCACCAGCAGCAACACCCCCAATACCCTCATCGAGCGCGGTGCGTCCGGCGAGTTCTCGGCCGGTGCCGTTACTGCCACCCGGCTTTCCGTGACGGGCAACGCAAACCTCGGCGCGAGCTCCGTCGCGAGCGGCCTGCGCTCTTTCGCCATGGGCGAGGATGCACAGGCAACTGGCGATGATGCCGTAGCCATCGGTCTGAGTGCACGTGCAATGGGTCTTGGATCCGTAGTGATTGGGTCTTCTAATGCCCTTGGGCAGTATGCGTTTGCAATGGGGTTGCAGAGCAGTGCTCGCTCTAATTTCTCTGTCGCTATTGGCAAGAACGCTCGCGCTCAGCGCCAGGGCGCCGTAGTGATCGGAGACGCATGTGCCAGTTTCTCTTCTGACTCGGTGTACGCTACCGCCAACAACCAGTTCGTCGTGCGCGGCTGTGGTGGACTTAAGATGTATACGTCTCAGAACCTCTCATCGGGGGTCGAAGTCGCTCCTGGCGGTTCATCGTGGAGTTCTGTCTCTGACCGAAACCGTAAAGAGCTGTTCTCGCCCACCGACGGCGAGTACGTCCTCGGCCAACTGCGCGACATTCCGGTGTCAAGCTGGAACTACAAGACCCAGGAACGCTCGATCCGCCACATGGGACCGATGGCCCAGGATTTTCACGCCGCGTTCGGACTGGGTGAGAGTAACCTGCTCATCAATTCAGTTGACATCGACGGCGTAATGATGGCCGCCGCGCAGGCGCTGGAAGAGCGGACGACCGCGTTGCGCGAGGAGAACTCCATGCTTCGCAAGGATATTGTGGAGCTGAAGGATCGGCAGGCCGAAACCGAACGAAAGCTCGCCGAGCTCACTGCGCGAGTGGGAAAAATTGAAGGCGCGATTCAGGCTCCGAAGCCCTGACGTCGCAAGCGGTACCACGGATAGGACGGGGCGGGCCGAGTACGGCCCGCCCCGTTGCGTTAGATGCTTTCGCTTACCCGGAGACTGGCGATGCAGAACGGGAATCGGTCGTCTACCCCATCGCGGATGATCCTTCGCAGAACGTCTTAACGAATGGGGACGAGAACCTCTGTGATGAGTTCGGCCGGCGACGTTCGCTACGGCGGCGTGAGATAAATCTCGACGCACGGTGCCTTGCGCATCGATCGTCCCTCGCGAGGCATGAAGTCAAGCGCGAGCCACGCGTACGTCTCGGCGAGGCGCTTGAACGAGCCGCGATGGACAGCGGTGGCGTACTCGCCGCCACAAACCTCAGTCACGCCAACGTCGCTTTGCCGCGAACATTCGCAGTGACCTCGATGCAACAGTCGAAGCGGAGCTGCGCGGTCGGCGTGATGCCCGGATCGTCGTGCGCGAGGCCGAGGAACAGCGGCTCGATGTTCGAAGCGCGCGCTGCGGCGCAGATGGCGAGCCGTTCAAACACCGGGCGTACCTGATCATATGGGCCGACGTGCCGGACGAACGCAACGCGCAGCGGCGCAACTGTCTCGACGCGACCCACTGGCCTTCGTTGTTCGACGACAGGTCCGGCCCAGCGTCCACGCTCGCGTTCGCGAAACACACCTGGCGCGCAGCCGAAGCGTTCGCCGGCGGCAGGCGGCACGGTGTTCCGCGTCGATCCGGGCGACGGGTCGACGTGATACGTGGGCGGACATCAACCCGCAGGATCCGGCGGGAATCATGAATCTGAATCTCAGCACGCTCGTCACGACGCCGGACGGTCGCGGCTACGGCTATTCATGGCACCGCGCCATGAGCGACCTCTATCTGGTCGAGGGTTGGGTGTGTGTTCGATGCAGCAAGCCTCCATCCCCCGGTGGTCACTCTGCAAGTATTAAATTCGCCTCCATGAACCCTATTGAGCTTCTGTCCAGCCGCCGGTCGATTCGCGAATTCAGTACGCGCGAGGTAACTCGCGCCGAGATCGAGACTCTCCTCGAACATGCGGTGACGGTCCCGAATCATCGCCTCACGCAACCCTGGAGATTCTTCGTCCTCGGCCCCGCTGCACGACGGGCTTTCGGATTGGCGCTTGGCGCGCGGAAGGCGCGCAAGGTCGACGATCCCGCCGCCGCCGAGCAGCTCCGTCAGAAGGTGGCGGAGGAGCACGCGGCGCTGCCACTGATGATCGCTGTCGCCATCGCTCAGAATGAGAATCCCGAGATTCGCGAGGAGGACTATGCCACCGGCATGATGGCGGTGCAGAACATCTCGCTCGCCGCGGTCGCGCTCGGACTGGGCACACACATCAAGACAGGCGCGGTCATGGACGATCCTGCGGCGCGGACCGCGATCGGAGTCGCCGATGGAGATCGCATCATCGCAACTGTAAACGTCGGAGAGCCGGCAACGATGCCCTCGGCGAAACCGCGGCGATCAGCGGGCGACGTTACCAGGTGGGTTCCCTGACATTTCTTCCTCTATCGGTTCGATAATGTCGTCCTCCTCGCAGTCGAGGAGGCTGTACGGATCGATGCCGCCCCGCGCGGCCGCTGTGACAAAACCACCGTGATCGTCTGCGTGCCGAAGCGGATGCGGTGCTGCAACACGCTTCCCTAATTGAGCCAGGAGAGATGGCAAGCAAGCGTCCTACTACGATCGCCGAATATATCCGTGCCGCCCCACGCGACGGCCAGGCGCATTTGCGCCGGCTGTACGCGATTCTCAAGAGCGTCGCGCCGGAGGCCCAGGAGGCGATCAAGTGGGGAACGCCCTTCTTCGTGGAGCCCCGATTCCTGTTCGCTTTCTCCGCGCACAAAGCACACCTCAGCTTCGCGCCGACAGCGGCTGCGTTGGCGGCGTTCCGCGAGGAGCTGGAAAATCATAAAACTACCAAGGGCACCCTTCAGATTCCCTACAACAACTCCCTGCCGGAGGATCTGGTTCGCAGAATCGCTGAGTACTGTCTACGGGATGTGCGTGACCGCAAAGACACCGCCTTCTGGTAAACCGCCAGGCGTGAGACATTGCATAGGTAGGCGTTCACTCTGGGCGCTGCTCGTAGTCGCAAGCCTCATCAGTGGATGTCGCCGTGCGGTTGCTCCGCTCATCGTGCCGCAGCAGGCGGCCGTCGCGCTCACAGGGGGCTCCAATACGAGCATGATCTATCTCGCCCGCACCACTCAGGGTGTGCTCGCAATTGATCTGGGATGGTGGGGGTATCGCCAGGCACTTGGCCGCGCCCTCGGGTCGTTGGGCGCCACCGCTCCTGATGTTCGATGGGTGTTCCTTACCCATAGCCATCGCGATCATATCGCTGCGTGGCCGGCCTTCAAGGGCGCCCGATTCTACGTCGGCGGGCCGGAGCAGTCGCTCCTCCTCGGCGCCACCATTCACCGGGGCCGGATCCCGCGCTGGACCGAGCGCCTCAAGGCGAGCCGCGTGCCGCGACCGGGCGAGATCGACGTACACACCCTCACCCAGGACACGATCGTTGTCATCGGCGCTGACACCGTACGCGCCTTTCTTGTAGCGGGGCACACACCCGGCAGCGTGGTTTACCTGTTTCGGGGGGTGCTCTTTCTCGGCGACGCTGTGACTTACTCACGACGGGGTGGCTTCGCCCCCGCAAAGCGGGGCTTCTCGGACGACCCCCGCGCAGGCGCGGAGAACCTGTCACGGCTGTGGGTACGTCTCCCGCCCGGCGGGGTCCGTTACGCCTGCACCGCCCACGCGCGTTGCGCGCCGTTCACCCCGCGCTTCCTTTCAGATGTCGCTCAATGAGATGGCAACGGCGTGGTCGTTTTGCGCCACGCTGCCCCACGACCTGTGACGCCCCCCCTTCCCGGCCACGATGAAGCCCTTCGAGCGACTCGGAGAAGCACGGACCCCGAATGGGACGCTGATTACGCTGTATCGGCACGACGGCGCATATCTCATCCGCGCCGACGGCGTGGAGCTCATGTCCACCCGGCGACATCACTCTGAGGAGCGGCTTGCGGAAGTCGCCTGCGCTCCGCTTCGGGACGCCCCGGGGATTCGCGTACTGATCGGAGGGCTCGGCTTGGGATTCACACTCCGCGCCGCGCTCCTGCAGTTGCGCGCTGACGCCGAAGTTGTCGTTGCGGAACTCGTGCCCGAGGTGGTCGCGTGGAACGCTGACCCGCGATATGGCCTGTCCGTCGAAGCGATGGGCGATCCGCGTGTCCGCGTGGTGCATGACGATGTGACCAACGTGATCCGGGCAAACCCTGGCGGCTTCGACGCAATCATGCTCGATACCGACAATGGGTCCGACGGAATGCTCATGTCCGAGAACGCGCGGCTCTACGCCAGGCGCGGCATATTGGACACCATGGCCGCGCTGCGCGCTGGTGGGTCGGTGGTGTACTGGTCCGTCGGTGAAGACCCGAAGTTCGCTAAAGCTTTGCGCGCCTCTGGGCTCGACGTTAGCGCGCTGCGCGTCCGGGCGCACGACACGACAGGCCCCATGCACACCCTCTACGTAGCGACGCCGCATGGGTAATGCACCGAAGCACGGCCGCTAAACGGGGCGCTGCACATCGGCACTACGTTCGGAATCAAGCGCTAACGACCGTCTCCCCTGCGCGGCCGGGTGAGCACGCGCCCCGCCCGCACGCCTGTGGCTTTCCCGCGCTCCACCGCGCTCTTTCCGTTTACAATCACAGTCTCGATGCCCACCGGATACTGATGCGGCTCAGTGAACGTCGCCTGATCCCGCACTGAAGCAGCGTCGAAGATCACGACATCAGCAAACGCGCCTTCACGAAGAACGCCGCGATCACGCAGTCCCAACCCCTTCGCAGGCATGCCAGTCATCTTGTAGACTGCGGTCTCGAGCGGCATGAGCTTCTGCACGCGCACATATTCGCCCAGTACCCGCGGAAAAGTGCCATAAGCGCGCGGATGCGGATGACCTTCTCCAGGTTGTGACAACCGCCCATCCGACGCAATCATCGTATGCGGACTCGTCATGATGCGGCGCACGTCGCCTTCATCCAGCACATGGTAGATCGCGTTCGCCCCTCCCTTGCTCATTGCCTCGAGCACCAGCGCCGCGCCGGTCTCCGGCGTCGGCGCCATGCCGCGCCGCGCCGCCCAGTAGGCGAGCGTCTTACCTTCGAGCGTCTTGTCCCACGTGACGCGCGAGAACTGCACCCGCGCAAGGTCGCCGCCCCCGCGATCGGTAAGAATGTTCTGGACGATGCCACGCACGATGCTGTCCTTCATCGCCGGCACGGCTAGTCGCTTCTCGAACTCCGCGTTACCGCCGGCCATCGCCCAGGATGGAATCAGAACACCGATGCCCGTGTGAGTCGCCGTGTACGGATACTGGTCGATCAACACATCAGTCCCTGCGCGACGCGCACTGTCGACCATCGCAAGAGTCAGCACACTCTTGCCCCACATCGTCCGGCCAACCGCCTTGTGATGAGTCAGCACCACGGGAATGCGAGCGCGGCGACCAATCTCGAGCGCCTCGCCGACACCCTCGAGGAGACCGATACCCTCTTTGCGCAGATGTGACGTGTAAATGCCGCCGGAGTCTGCAGCGACCCTGGACAGCGCGACGACCTCATCGATAGTCGAATACGTGCCCGGCAGGTACAACAAACCGGTAGATAACCCGAACGCTCCATCGCGCATCGCCGAAGCAAGCAGTGCTTTCATGCGCGCGAGCTGATCCAGGGTTGGAGCCTTGTCGCTCATCCCCATCACGTTCCGACGGATGTCGTTGTGACCAGCGAGATATGCGACGTTGATACCCACGGTCAGCGCACGCACTGAATCCATGAAAGGCGCAAGCGGCAATGGTGATCCGCCGTCAGGACCACCAAGACCGGTAGTCACGCCCTGTCGCAGCGCACTCTCGGCCAGCGGCAGCTGCAGCAGGGGTTCGAGATGCGCGTGCATGTCGATGAATCCGGGCGTTACGGTCTTTCCGGTTGCATCGATGACCCGCGCCGCCTGGCTGCGAGGGATACGCTTGGCGGACAGGGCAGTAATGCGATCACCCTTGATACCGATGTCCGCGTGCCGGGCGGGCGATCCGGTTCCGTCGATGATGGACCCGCCGGTTATCAGCACGTCATACCGCCGCGACGGCTGTACCGGTGTCTGAGCATCGAGACCAGACGCATTGAACTGAGAAGCAGCCAATGCAGCCAGTACCGCCAGCAGGATCGGCGAACGGAATGTCGGGACCATTGGTTTCGTGATCGACACAGGCGTGGTGTTAAATCCAGATTGGATGGAGCATGCTACTATATAGGTAGGCTACTATTTAGGTAGTGCATACGCCCAAAATACTCGCTCTCTCTAACTTCGCCATCTGCACACGCGCGCACTGCGACCGCTGAGACCTTTGAGAGGTCTCCCACATCCTGACAGGGAGTTGCCTCACATGCGTCCACTCCATCGCTGCGTCGTCGCAACTGGCTTGCTGGCTGGGCGGCCGGGGAGCCTCGGTTCGTATTTCTCGGCGCGCGCGCGTTGGGCAGACAACATTTCATTGCTGCACATGAAGTTACGTAGATCTCGCTTCGGAATATCACGTGTGATTGTTGCGACCTTGTGCGTCTCCTCCTGCAGGCTGATAACGGGGGGCAGCGAAGCCGAGCCCGGTTTGATCATCTTCTATCGCGATACTGCGAGCATCTCTGCCCCTGATACAGTGGCGGCAAATTCCCGTTTTGAGGTGCGGTTTCCAACCTACGCGGGTGGGTGTACGCGTCACATCGTGCGCACCGAAGTTACGATCCGCGACCACCTGGTGGAGATCCGTCCCTATAACCGCAACTCTGGTGGCGACGTTTGCACCTCAGATCTGTTGATCCTCGAGCACCGCGCTGAGACGTATTTCTCAGTCGCTGGCACGTCCATCATCAGAGTAGTTGGCGAGCAACGCGGCGGATCGAGTGGGTCTCGCAATTCCGCTGCTCAGCTCGAAAGACGCATTGTGGTTCGCTAGGTCTGATACCCTCGGTGCGTCTGATCGCGGCTGAACTCTTGCCGTTTGGGCAGCTCGAGACGCATGTGCCCTTCATGGCCGACCACACAACCTGGATTCCATGGGCGGAGTGAGCATTGAATTCCGGGCTACCACTCGGAATGATGGCGGCTTGGAAGTCGTCTACTACTTTGAGTACGACTCGAACCGCCTCGAGACGTCGCTAACCGCCGCCGTCGCCTGGCGAGGTTGTGGCGCCACTTCAGCCGGTTGGCGCGGAACCCTGCGGAGCTGGCAATATCGCGTCGGGATTGATCCGCTCCACCGTCGATTCTGGATTCGTGATAGGGGCTGGTGGATTGGGAGCGCGGGCCCGAACGGTGAACATGAGACGTTGTTCAACCCACAACGACGGGTCATCCGAGTCCTCGGTCGTGTTTATGATTTTCCGCCGAAGGGCACGACCCTGGTCTTGCTTGCCGACGAAGGCACCTCGCCGGCGAATGTGCAACACAAACTACTCGAGGCGCCGATTGCGTCTGGCGATATGATGCAGCCCCTTTATGTGTCACACGATGGCGATCACATCCAACGCGGCCATTCCGAATTTGATGTGTGGAGGGATGTCTTGCGAGGCGATCCAGAAATTGCAGCGTTTATGGAGATGGCGTCGGAGACCTGACTGCGGTCGGCGCACCGTCTTCTCCGATACCCTGACGCTCGCTGAAGCTGACAGCGATTCAGTGAAGCTCGCGACCCCTCGATTCGGCTCAGAAGCTAAGGGCACGCTCGCGGTCTGGCGGCAAGCGTGGCGCTGAAAGCGGCGGTGAAGCAGGCAGGGGGTTCACCCCAGACGGAAACTTTGGGCTGCACCCGTCTGTAGTGGAATGTGTTCCTGCCGGCTACGCTCGGCGCGTGCCGGCATGCCGGCAATTCGTCGGCAGTATTGCTCCCTCGAAAAGTCAGGAGAATCATTGTGAAATCATTCCTTGTGCGCGCGTCCGTTGTGGTGGCGCTTGCCTGTTCCTCGGTTCCTCTTCTTGGCACTGAACAGGCGCGCGCCACCCGCGCAATCCCTGTCCAGCCCCAGGTTCTGATCCTCGGCACGTACCACATGGGGGGGAGCGCCGACTACATTCAGCTGTCCGCCGACGATGTGCTCTCACCTCGGCGCCAGCGTGAAATTGGTGTTCTGGTAGACGCCCTCGCCGCCTTCCGTCCGACCAAGATCATGGTGGAAGCGCCCCTCACTCGTGACTCGGCGCTCAACATGCGCTATCGGCAGTACGCCGCCGACCAGGACACATTGCGACCAAACGAAATTGATCAGATCGGGTTTCGCCTCGCGAAGCGGTTGGGGCATGGCCGGGTGTACGCCATCGACTTCCCGCAGGACGAGGACATCCGGCGCGTGGTGGGGTGGGCTGCCCGGAATGGCGACACCGGGTTCGTCAACTCGGTCAAGCGTTTCGGGGCACGGATGCAGGCGAGAGGCGACAGCCTCTCCAGGTTTACAGTTACCGAGTACCTGCGTCGGTTGAACAGCCCCGCTGAGGATGCACTGGGGCAGAGCGCGTATCTGGGAATGGCGCGAGTCGGACGCGACACTGCGTACGTCGGCGCCGACGTGGTAGCGGGCCGCTACGCACGGAACCTGAAGATCTTCGCTAACCTGTCTCGCCTGACCGAGCCCGGCGACCGCGTGCTGGTCATCTACGGCGCCAGTCACGGCAAGCTGCTGAGGGACTTCGTCCGCGAGTCGCCAGACCTTGAACTGGTCAGCACGGAACGGTACCTGGCACCTCGAGGGGCTGTGCGCGAGCGCAGATAGTGTCTGCACACTCGCCGTCATTATCTCTACCGGTTTATTTTTCGTCCCCATTTTGAGGGAAACGATAATGACCCGCGGTGCAGGCCTCAGCGGAGCTCAGATGACGACAGAAGTGCATCAGTGGGCGAGCTCGAACTGGCTGAGGATGGCGGCGGTTCGTCGGCTGAGTGGCGGAGTGGCTTTTCCGTGGGGCATGCTATTATCATAGGAAGCTCGCCCCCACTGACTTCGCCATCTGCACACGCACCTCGGCAATCCGTTTGGTTCGCTCCAGCCTGGCGCAATGCGTTAGGTAGCCAGTCCTTCCGCCGACAAACCTCTATGCCGTCTCAAAGAATGCGGTCTGCCCTCGTATTGGCACTCGTTGGTCTAACGAGCTGCAATAACCCGTTCGCAGGCGGCTACTCCTGCGCCACTGTCAGAACTCCGGCCATCGTTGTCGAGATTCGAGACGGCCGCACTGGTGCGCCGTTGGCAAACGCTGCCAGAGGCGCCGTTCATGACGGAGCCTACATCGATTCGCTGAGGCCATATGAAGGCAGTGGCCCCGGCCCTGCCAATCTCGTCTCGCGGCGCGCAGCGGACGAGCGTCCCGGTACCTACCGGGTCGAAGTGAATCATCCTGGGTACCGCACCTGGACTGTCGGCGGAGTGCGAGCGGTCTCGGAGCGATGCGGGGTTCGAACGAGTCGCATTTCCGCTTCGCTTGAGCCTTCGCCGTAATAGTAAGACGCGCTACCTGATCAACGTGCAGGTGACAAGAGGGCTGCATCATGGTCAGTGCCTTCACTAATCGCGTTCCGATATCACGGTTCCTTGAGCTCCAGGCTTTGAGGTGAGGCCGCATCACATTCCGCCCTGATGACATGCGGCGCATGCAAACTTGCTCCTGAACATCATCGCCGAGTTGTCCTTCCTGAACTCCGCGACGTTCTGTTCGGCGTCACGTATCCGCTCGTGCAGCGCTGACCGGTACGGCCACTGGGCGTAGCCGTCGGCAGCCGCTGCGAGACGATACACCTTTTTGTGCCGTGCGCCAGTCGCCGCTCTTCGTCACCATGTCGCCCATGTTGAGAAAGAATCCCCGAACGTTGTGCGACGCGATCCAGCTGTTGGTGCAGGAGCGCTTTCGCAGCGGGTCGGTCGCGCTGCGGAGCGCGGCAAGTGCAACCTCGTGAGCGCTGGTCTCGCTGCGGAATATCCGCACAATCCGAATCTGTCGAGCTGGCTCGTGACGCTGAGCTTTGGTGCGCATGTAAGCCCGGCACTGCTTGAATGGTACGACGAGGCCGACGATACGTTGAGCCGGCGTCGATAAATAGCATTCCACCTGGAGCTGACAACATGATTGCGCCGTTGTAATGTCAACCAAAGTGACCCGTCAGTCGCGGACGATCGAGCTCGCCGGCGCCGAAGTGCCTTCGATCCTGTTGCTCCCTCATGCCGCGCACCCTGTCCCCGCTGTACTGCTTCTGCACGCATACAGCTCAACGAAAGAGCGGCTCGCCGACTCGATGGGACGTGCGCTTGCCGCGCGCGGGATAGGGAGCCTTGCCATTGACCTGCCGCTGCACGGTTCACGCGATGATGCAATCATCCACGAAGCACGCACCAACCCGCTCGAGCTTATGCGGCACTGGAAAATGGCTCTTGCCGAAGCCGCGGCTGCCTTGACCTGGCTCGGCGCGCATGATGCGATTGACGCGCAGCACCTGAGTATTGCGGGGTATTCGCTGGGGAGCTACATCGCGTTGCAAACCGCGGCTTCAGATGAGCGTGTCGTGTCGGTAATCGTCGCGGCCGCTGGAGATCTGCCGGCAACGCCGTGGACAGGAATGGTGCGTATGTTCGCAGATCCACTGAGGTCCGCAAGGTTGTTGCAGGGGCGTCCACTGCTCATGCTGCACGGTCGATCCGATCGCACCATTCCATCGCACCAGGCAGAGCGTCTCTACGATGCCGCGACTGAACCCAAGGAGTTGCGCTGGTATAATTCCGGACACCTGCTTCCTGCCGAGGCCGCGGACGATGCAGCTGCCTGGCTGGCGGGCAAATCGGGAGGCATCCGCTGACAATGACGGCAACTTTCTCCTGTCAGGCACGCGCAAGCGATAGTGGAAAGTCTCGCTGGCTTTGCATTTGTTTCACTGGCTCGCAGCAACCCTGCGGCGTTAGGTGCTATCGCCTCGAGAGGCTTGAGACATGCTCAAATTGTCAATTCTTGTTCTGATCGCGGTCTTCTCGAATGGTGGAAGAGGCGAGGAGATTGTGATGCGTGGCCTGAGCCCCGGCGCGTTCAACTCGGGTTGCGCAGCGAGCCCTTGGCCCCCCTGGTGGCACGAGTTGGCGAGCGTCGCGGTTTCCGCGCACCGGGCGACGTTGGCTGAGCATACCACTTCACGGCCAGCGCGTTGAGCTGATCGAGGGCCGGGTTCAAGGCGTGCGCGCGCGGAGTCAGGCTGTACGTGACTTGCGGCGGCACCGTCGGCTCGTAATCCCGCTTCACGAAGCCCTCGGCCTCGAGCAACCGCAGTCGTTCGGCGAGCACTCGAGCGGAAATGCCTTCGATCCGGCGTTTCAGAACGCCGAAGCGCGTGGGTCCTTCAGAACGAAGAACCCAGACGACGTACATGGTCCACGGCCCCGCGAGCGTTCTCAGCAGAGCGTCCATCGGACAGCACCCGCGCCTCAGTTCGCCGTCATGATCTGGGCTCATAGGTAGTTACTCTAACGTACCTACTTACAATACGCAACTAAGTACTTATTGTAAGTAAGTTGATAGAACATACTACAGGAGCCGTTATGCCGAACTTGCTTTTCACTCCCGTGAGCGTAGGTCCGCTCACCCTGCCCAGCCGCATCGTCATGGCGCCGATGACCCGGAGCCGCGCGGCCCGTGAGCACGTGCCGGGTCAGCTTGCCGCCACCTATTACGTCCAGCGCGCCAGCGCCGGTCTGATCGTGACCGAGGCGACACAGGTTTCCCCGGAGGGAGTCGGATACCCCGATACGCCCGGTATCCACACGCACGCGCAGGTCGAAGGCTGGCGTCGCATCACCGACGCGGTACATGTCGCGGGCGGTCGCATCTTCCTCCAGCTGTTCCACGTCGGACGTATCTCGCACCCAGTTTTCCAGCCGTCCGGAGTTCTGCCGGTTGCTCCATCCGCGGTGACACCGGAGGGCCAGAGCTACACTCCCGAGGGGATGAAGTCTTTCGTCGCACCACGCCCGCTCGACCTCGACGAGATCCCGCTCGTCGTCGCGGAGTTCGCGGCAGCCACGCGGCGGGCCCGGCGCGCGGGTTTCGACGGTGTCGAGTTGCACGGCGCGAACGGCTACCTCATCGATCAGTTCCTTCGCGATGGCACCAACAAGCGCGCTGATGCCTACGGCGGCTCCATCGACAACCGCATCCGATTTCTGCTCGAGGTCGTCACCGCGGTGGCCAATGCGTGGGAACCCTCGCGCGTCGGCGTGCGCATCTCTCCCTGGTCTAGCTTCAACAGCATGGCAGACTCGGACCCACGCGCGTTGTTCACGCGGGTCGCGGCGGTGCTTCGTCCCGCCGGGCTGGCCTACCTGCACGTCGTGGAAGACCTGGGCAGCGCTGAGAACCCCGGTGGCGAGCGCCTGACGCCGCGACTGCGCAGGGAGTTCGGCGGGCTTGTCATCGCCAACGGCGGTTACGACGGCGAGCGTGCGGAGGCAGCACTGGCGTCCGGCGAAGCGGACCTCGTCTCCTTCGCTGCAAAGTTTCTGGCGAATCCCGATCTCCCGGAACGGATCCGTCGAAGTCTTCCGCTCAACGTGCCGGACAGCGCGACCTTCTACGGCGGCACCGCGAAGGGATACACGGACTACCCGGTGTGGAACGATTCGCTGGCGGGCGTATGACGTTCCTGCTGAAGACGCTTCAAACGCCCGCGGATCCCGTCGCGCTCATCCTGCGACTCAGCCTCGGTCTCGTGATCTTCCCCCATGGCGCGCAGAAGCTCATCGGATGGTTCGGGGGGCCGGGGCTCGGCGGCACGATCGATGGCATGCAATCACAGTACGGGCTCGCGCCCTCTCTGACGCTGCTTGTCATCGTCGCCGAGTTCTTCGGGCCGCTCGCGCTCGCAGCGGGGTTTCTCACGCGGTTTTCGGCCGCCGCCATCGGCCTCGTCATGCTCGGAGCGATGTTCATGGTGCATCTGCCCTTCGGCTTCTTCATGAACTGGTCCGGTGCGCAGGCCGGGGAAGGCTTCGAGTACCACCTCCTCGCACTTGGCCTCGCGATTGCGCTCGTCATGCGCGGCGGCGGTGCCTGGTCGATGGATCACCATTTGACGCGGGGGCGCCCTGAGTCTTGAGAAGGACACTTTCCAGCGCCTTGCCCTCCTGGGACGCTCCGCTCCCCAGCCATTGCGGCTATTCCCTGATAGCGGAAGCCTCGGAAAGCAGCTTGACGTTCCCGGTCTGAAGCAGCGTCTCGAGCTTCATACGCGTGATCTTCCAGCCCGACGCTTCGCGAGACAGATCGAACACGTAGTGGCCGAGCACTTCCCATTGCTCGCCTCCCGGCACCCCGCGGGCATGATGGAGCGCGCGAACGTGACACCTCGCCCTCGCGATGGACCCATCGATGTGTGCCTCGATGGGTCCGAGTAGGTGCTGTGTTGCGACCTTCTCAAGCGCGCCGCGCCAGCCGGCAATCAGCGCATCCCCGGTCTGTCGCTGCGGAGTGCCGCCAAGCAACGACGTGTAATCCGTCTCCACGTCACGGGCGTAGAGACTTCGGAGCTCGGTCCAGCGCTTTGAATCGATGTGATGGGCTACCGATCCGACGGTTACTCGGACAGCCTCAAGGTCTCTCTGATTATCTGTCATGGCGGATTGTGCTCCCTGGTGCGCGCCAGCCGAGGCGCAGCCGAACATTGTGGACACAAGAGAGGCGACCACGAAGACCGACCATCCTCCCCGCCTGGGCAGCACAATCTTATCCAAAGTCATTACAGTGTCGATTGGAGGTGTTCGATTGCGCTCTGCGCAGCTGACGTCACCGTCTTCGGATTGTCGTAGAAGTCGAACTGAGTGCCCTCGATCCACACGCTATCGTGACGACCGCGAAGGCCGGCCTCGAATTGCCGAGCGCCACCGGGCGTCGCGCTCTGCTCGCTCGTGATGATGCGTATGGGTGCGGCAATGTGTGGCGCAAGCGCGATCGGATCGAACTCCAGCAATTCCTTCCAGGCCATGAGGCCGAAGCGGCCAACCCATTCGGGAATGGCTCCGCGCCGCGGATTCAGGTAGTAGTCGAGTGCGTCAC
Source organism: Gemmatimonadaceae bacterium (assembly GCA_037721215.1). Lineage (NCBI taxonomy): Bacteria > Pseudomonadati > Gemmatimonadota > Gemmatimonadia > Gemmatimonadales > Gemmatimonadaceae > Gemmatimonadaceae bacterium. The sequence continues at coordinate 168,202 of JBBJNV010000002.1, read as the reverse complement.
CGGGCAAGAACATCGCGGCGCTCGAGTCGGAATTGCTTGCCGCAGTCACGTATTCGACGACACCCGACTTCGCGTACGTCGCGCGCGCGGCGAGCGCCTCGGAAATTCGTTGCTTCACGGCATCCTCGCCACCGTACATCGTCTGTACGATCTCGGCGTTGTGCAGCCACGGTGCGACCATGGCGACGCTCCTTCTCTGTGGCTCGTCCAGCATGGCCGAGGCCACGTACCCGGAGCTCGCACAGATCGAAACCGCTCCAATGCGTTCAGCATCGACGCCGGGCATGGTGCGCAGGAAGGTGACCGCGTTGCGGATGTCTTCCGACTTCCTGCGGGGCGATTCAACCTCCCGCGGACCGCCTTCGCTTTCGCCGAACCCACCGAAGTCGAACGTCATGGCAACGAAGCCGGCGTCGGCAAGCAGTGGCGCGTACTTCGCCGGCATCTGTTCCTTGACGGTAGTCCACGACCCTGTGACGATTACCGCGGGCGCCGGGCTCCGGGCAGGCCGCCATACTTCTGCGCGCAGCCTTGCGCCCTGGCTGAAGAACTCTGTTTTGTCTGGCATGACGAAGAATCTTGCGTCGCTGCCTTCACGTCGTGAACGAAATTGACCTGTCGACAAAAGACCGGGCCTGGCGCCTGTAAGCACCCGGTGACAGTCCGACAATTCTCTTGAACACGCGGCTCAGGTGGCTTTGATCGGCGAACCCAAGCTGATAGGCGACTGTGGTGATGCCTTCCCCCCTGGCCAGCAGCGCACGTGCTCGATCGACGCGCAGCCGGATAACGTAGGCATGAGGTGGCAGGCCGACCCGCCGGCGGAATTCCCGAAGCAGCACGAACCGGTTCGTTCCCACCGCCGCGGCGAGCTCCTGAAGTGATGGAGGTTTTTCGATCGCACTCGTCAACATGTCCCGCGCGCGATCTACGGCGTGCGCGCCGGAAATCGGTTCCAGCCCCGGCGATGTTACCAGCCCCGAGGTGATGACGGCGTTGATCAAGTCCGTGATGACGGTCTGCTTCTGGAGCACGCCGGCATCCGAGCGAAGCACGGATACACTGCGGTGGAGATTGGGCAATGCCGCTGGTGGGACGAAACGCATTTCGCCGAGCAGGCCGCCGTCCGGAAGCAAATCTGGCTCGATATCGATCGCGAGAAACCCAACGTGCCCTGTCGCGCGTGTTGACCAGACCGTTCCCGGTGCACGAACACAGATCGTGTCGCGAGGGTAGCGGAGCCGGCGTCCGGTCGAAACCACGTCGTGGTCGGGTCCGAACTTCAGGCAGATTCCGAAGCTCTCGGTGAGGTGATCGGCAAACGCGCGGTTTCTCGGTAGCGCTTCGACGATCTCTACGCCGGCATCGAGGACGCGCTCGATCCGACAGCCGTCCAGGGCAATCATCGGGATCGCCGGAGAGGGACGCGTAGAAATATCGGAAAGGTCCTTCATCTGATTGGTGAGGGGCGGACGCGCAACATAGCGACGGCATCCGCAGCCCCGGCAAGACGCGGTCCATCACGCGGGAGCGGCGTCCGCCGCCTGCGGCTGGACTCCCTCCCTCGCACCTGCGCGTGTACGGGCGTATGATCACACCATGTGTAGTGGCATGCTCTCAACGTAGAGGACAACCCCGTGCTGAAGCTCGATCTTATCGAAACAGTTGCCTTTGCGGGCATCGCGCTGTTCGCCGGATATGCGCTGCGCAAATACATTCCGGCCCTCGGCCGCTATAACCTTCCGGCACCTGTACTTGGCGGATTGCTGGTCGCTGTAGTTGCGCTGATCGCGCGCACGCGCGGCGTTACGCTCGTTGAGTTCGATACGACGCTACAGAGTCCCCTCATGATCGCGTTCTTCACCAGCGTCGGCTTTGCGGCAGGGATTTCGCTGCTCAGGCATGGCGGTCCGCTGGTGCTGCGGTTCCTGCTTCTCGCGTCGGTGTTTGCCGTCCTGCAAAACGTCGTCGGAATGGCGATTGCTTCCCTCTTCGGCCTCCATCCTCTGTTCGGCGTGCTGGTCGGTTCCGTCACGTTGACCGGTGGTCCCGCCACCGGCCTCGCGTTCGCCCCGCTGTTCGAACAAGCGGGTGTCGTCGGCGCTGCTTCGATCGCTGTCGCCGCCGCAATGGCAGGCATCGTTTGCGGTGGTCTCGTCGGAGGCCCGGTCGCAACGTTGTTGATTCGACGCCATCGTCTGCACGGAACCGCCGGTGCGCAGCCCACGCCGCCAGTGGAGAAAACCGTGCTCAGCGAGCTCGTCGAAGGGACAACCGATGGGAGCATCAGTCTGGCGGCCGAGGCAGACGAGCCCGACGGTTTCGCGGCGCTGAAGAATCTTGTCGCAGTGCTCGTCGCGATGTGGGCCGGCGGATGGGTAAGCGATGGCTTCGCCGCGCTCGGGTTCACGTTGCCCCGGTACATCGGCGCGATGCTGGTCGCGGCCGCGATTCGCAATCTCGACGACGCGACCGGCTGGATTGGCCTGTCGCAGCGAGTCATCGCAGAGTTCGGCGCCGTGGTGCTTGCGCTGTTCCTCGTTATGGCGCTGATGACGCTGCGTCTCTGGGAGCTCGCCGGCCTCGCGATTCCGCTGCTCACCATTCTTGCCGCGCAGGTCGTGCTCGTTGCCGCGGTTTGCGTATGGCCGGTCTTCCAGGTCATGGGCCGCAACTACGAGTCGGCGGTCATGACCGGAGGGTTTGTGGGTTTCATGCTTGGCACCACGGCGAACGCGATGGCCGTGATGCGCACGCTGGTCGAGCGTTACGGCGCGGCTCCCGTGGCCTTTCTCGTCGCGCCGCTGGTTGGCGCGTTCTTCATCGACTTCACCAACGCGATCATCATCACGTTGTTTCTGAACCTGCTGAGTTGAGCGCCGCGCCTCGTCCACCAACCTTTCAATTGGACGCACCATAACCTTGCAATCAGCCGCCTGGATAACCTTTCAATTGGCCGTACTCTAACCTTGCAATCAGCCGCTCCCAAAGGTTACAATTGGCCGACATATGGCCTCCCTCCTTCTCTTTCCCCGCTTCGTCGCGAAGCGCCTCGAAGAGGCCCTGAGCGATACTCCGGTAGTCCTGCTACACGGCCCCAGGCAGTCCGGGAAAACCACGCTTGCGAGAATGGTTGGAGACCCGATGGGCTTCAATTATCTCACGTTCGATGACGAGGTAGCGCGAGCGGGAGCAGAAGCGGACCCGAGTGGATTTATCGCCGGTCTGGCAACCCGGACCGTACTCGATGAAGTGCAGCGTGTGCCGTCGATATTCACGGCGATCAAATCAGCCGTGGACCGCAACAGAGCACCCGGACGCTTCCTTCTGACCGGCTCTGCAAACGTACTCCTCGTGCCGAAGCTCGCCGATTCGCTCGCTGGCAGAATGGAGATTCTGCGGCTTCCTCCGCTCGCTGAATCGGAGATTGAAGGAACGCGATCCCATTTTATCGACGAACTCTTTGCCGGGACGATCAGACGCCAGCCGCGCCAACGGCTTGCCGGCGAGCTCTCGGAACGCATCGCGAGAGGCGGCTATCCGGCGGCGGTGGTACGCTCCACCGCTCACCGCCGGGCCGCGTGGTACAGGGACTACGTCGAGGCGATAGTCCAGCGCGACGTCCGCGATCTCGCGCGAATCGCATCACTCGACGTGCTTCCCCGGTTGATGGCGCTCGCGGCATCTCAGACCGCAAGGCTGTTGAACATCAGCGATCTGGCGGGTCCATTTCAGCTGAGCCGTCCGACCATCCGGGATTACGTCACCCTGCTGGAGAGGGCTTTCCTGCTTGAAGAGCTCCCGCCGTGGCACAGCAACCGGTTGAGCCGGCTTATCAAGACGCCAAAGCTTCACATGAGCGATACAGGGCTTTGCTGCTCGCTACTCGGCATCAGCGCAGCGGATCTGTCGGACACCCGCGACATATTGGGTCAGCTGCTTGAGACCTTTGTCTTTCAGGAGCTGAGGCGCCAGGCGAGCTGGCGCAACGATGAGATCCGTTTCTATCATTTCCGCGACAAGGACGGTGCTGAAGTCGACGTGGTGCTCGAGCGGGGAGCGCGGGAAATCGCCGGAATCGAAGTCAAGGCATCAGCCACGGTTAAACCGTCTGACTTCAGAGGCCTTCGAAAGCTGGCCGCAGTTTCGGGGAAGCGGTTCGTGGGCGGGGTCGTGTTTTATGACGGTGAAGTAACTGTGGGATTCGGTGATCGCATGTACGCGGTTCCGATCAGGGTACTCTGGGAGAATTCGTGACGGTTAGCGGGCCAGAAAAATCTGACCGGAAACCCCCAGCTATGTCGTCATGCCTCACCCATTGTCAGTGCCTGGACGTACTACTGCTGCTGAACAAATATCTTTCACACGGGAGCGTGCATTGAAACTCTGGATGATCGTTGCCTTTCTCGTCGCGCCGCTGGTTGGGGCGTTCTTCATCGACTTCACCAACGCGATCATCATCACGTAGTCTGAACCTGCTGAGTTGAGCGCCGCCTTGCGCGGGCCATTCATCAGGTTTTTTCGGCGACACCGGGCGGCCCGAGTCCGAGCATAAGCATCCGGATCGCATATTCAACCAACGCCGAGCCGTCGGCGGGGTCTGGTCCGAGCTGTCGATCGATGGAAAGCATCGAGATCCCGTGGACCGTAGCCCACACGAACGCCGCCTGACGCTGGACATCGTCCTTCCGCACGAGGCCGGCCTGCTGCAGTGCAGCCAGAGCATCGACCAGAGCCATGAACGCGTTAGTGCCGGAATCCTTCAATTCCGGTTCGCACGCATCGTCGATCGGGAATCCTCCGAACATCACCCGGTAGTGCGCCGGATGCTCGATGGCGAATCGCACATATGCGCGTCCCATCGCGGCAAATGCCTTGAGGCCGCGGCCGCCTCCCTTCCACGCTTCGAGCAACAGCTCTCGCAGCGTGGTGAACCCCTCCGCCGCCACGGCGGTCAGCAACGACGACTTGTTCTGAAAGTGCCGGTAGAGCGCGGTGCGCGACACCCCGAGGCTCGCACCCACGGCCCGCAGCGTTACCGCTTCGACACCGTGACGATCGATGGTGCGCACCGCGGCCTGCAGCATGGCGCGACGCAGGTCGCCGTGGTGGTACTGACCTTCCTGCTTTCGGGCCGGTCGGGGGCGCAATGGTGGCATGCCGACAGGATAGCTTCTGCGGGTTGACAATGTCAACATCGATTGGTATCCTAATGTTGACAAGGCTAACATTCAACGCCGGAGCGCCGCCATGACTGTCCGTGACCATCTCACATCAACGCCCCGCCGTCTCTGGCGGACGGACGCACCGCTCACGGCAACCGGTGTGTTGATGCTTGTTGCCCTCGCGGGGTTCATCGTCGCGATGACGCGGGACCAGCGCACGATCACGGGAGCCCCGGTGTGGCTCAAGCCCGCCAAATTCGCGATCTCGATAGCGATCTATTGCTTCACTCTCGCCTGGATATTCACACTGCTTCCCGGCTGGCCGCGAATGCGACGACTGGTTGGCTGGACGACTGCCGTCGTGTTTATCGTGGAGGTAGCGATCATTGCCGTGCAGGCGGGGCGCGGCACGACGAGCCACTTCAACACCGCGACGATATTCGATGGCGTGCTGTTTTCGATAATGGGCGTGGCGATCGTCACTCAGACGATCATGAGCGTAGCCGTGGCGGTGGCACTCTGGCGCCAGCCCTTCTCCAACCGCGTCCTCGGCCGAGCACTCCGGCTCGGAATGACCATCACCATTGCAGGTGCTTCGATCGGGGGGCTGATGACGCGCCCCACTGCGCAGCAGATGACGGCGGTCCGCAAGTCAGGCAATATGCCGATAGCCGGTGCGCACACGGTCGGCGCCCCCGATGGTGGTCGCGGACTTCCGATCACAGGCTGGAGCCGGGACCACGGCGATATTCGCGTCGCGCACTTTTTCGGCTTGCACGCCCTGCAGGTTCTGCTCGTTTGCGGACTGGTGATCGGCCGCGCACGGCAACCCGAATCAGTCCGCCTCGGTCTCGTCTCGGTGGCCGCAGGCGGTTACGTGCTTCTCATAATGTTGCTCCTCTGGCAGGCATTGCGTAGCCAGGCGATGCTGCAGCCCGATACCTCGACTCTGGTCGCGGCGGCTGTGTGGTTTACTCTTATCGCCGGTGCGGCGCTGTTTGTCGCACGCCGCGGGAGTATCCTCGATAATACGCACAACGCGACGGTTTGAAATGGAACCCGGGATCGTCTTCAGATCGCCAGCTACTTCGCAATGATCGGGTGGCTCCCGCTCATTTTCCTGCCGCGACAAACTACACTTATCTCGGTTGCCATGGGGCTGATTATCCCGATGCTGCTGGCGACGGAGATCCAATGAGCGTTATACGTCTTATGCGACCACCGCCGACAGACACCAGCTTCCCGGCTATTCCGTCGGCTAGTCGCGGTCCTCAACAGAAGCACGCATCCCTTTGAAATTCAGCGAACCTCTAGCGGTACTCAGCTGAAACCGAGGCTTCGGGCTGTAATAGTCAGGGACTTAACATTATATGAGGCTTTCTGCGCAGCAGACGCGGCAATGCGCAACCTGTAGGTCTCGATGTGAAAGTTGGAAAATGGCCCCTGAACGTTCGCTTCCAGAACGATAGTCGTCGAGCTTGAACGCGTTATTCGCACCACTGCCCAATGCGGAGTACGGGGCGGTCGTAGAGCATAGCTGACAGGACAGGCTAAACCGGAAGGCCCAACAAATCTGCTGGCCAGTTCCTTCGGTAGACCGTTTTCAAACGACGTTTCGTTTATCAGCCTTGCTATTTCGCAGCGACTGATGGCAGCTCCATCCGGAATTACGATGCGCCTGAAAAGGAGAACGCTCTTGATAACAGCCTTGGTGTTTTCTGTATTCAAGTCGCTCAGAGGCGGCTTTCTCGTTTGCTCCCCGGTGTCAATGCGATGCCGCTCCGAATGTTGGTAAGCGGCACCGCTTCGCCATTCATTCGCTCCAGTGGCAGGGATTCGGCTGGCCCATAACGGAACGAATATGGCTACGAATGCAAATGCGTTCACGGGTCAGTGCTTCAGTAGTATTTTATGCACTTGTTTCCCGGCCCCTCTGCATAAGCCCTTCATCACGATCGAATCTGCTGCATTGCAGCTCGCGCGCTTAACGGGATCCGTTACGTTCGTTTCGCGACGGCTTAATCTCGCGGCGTCAATCGCCAGTTTGTCCTCCGCCGTTAGCGGCTGATCCGCGGTGGCAACCGCAACGCCATCCTCGGCGTCAGAACTGGCGAATTATCCCTTGGTCGGCTGGGTTCACCGTGAGTGAGCGGCTCCAACGGTTCGCCACCGCTAACAATTGTATGCGCCAGTTCAGGCCGCATGCGAATAGCGCCCTTCAGCCGCCTGCTCATTGCCGCCAGTGCACGCTCCGTTTTCGGGATTCGGCAATTGGCCGCCGCAATTGGCCTCCGGCCTTCTTCGACAATTCTCAATTGATATAATACCGTCCCGCCGTCGGGCGCCGAGTACGATTGTGGGAAATGTATCCACATCGGACCATGACGATACATCCCATTCGGTGCGAATTCGCTTACGTCGCAAGCGTAACGTCGAGCAGTTTTCGAGCCAACGCGAATACCGTCGTTGTCGCCGTGCGCGACGATCAGATCGACGACGCGCTTGCGGAGCTCGTGCATGAGCCGGGGCCGACAGGGCGCGGCCGACTCGCTCCGGGAACGGTGATCGTTCATACGTAAGGTGGTGCGGAGCCGTCGTTGCTTCCGAGCTTGCCGAGACGGGATTGAACGGCGGAACGTTTCATCCGCTCGTGCCGTTCTCGAACCCCGAGCGCGCGCCGGAGCTTCTACGAAGCGCGTGGATCGGGATTGACGGTGACGACAATGCGCGGGCGATGTCGAGGAGGCTGGCGGGCAGCCTCGGTGCGCGCACCACCGACATCCCCGCGGGCGGCAAGAACGTGTATCACGCCGCCGCGGTGATGAGTTCGAATTCCCGCTGGTGCTCGCCGCGGTGGCGAGCCGGATGCTGGTGGTTATCGGAGTTCCTGAGCGAAGCGCAGCATGCGGAGCATAGCCTGATGGACGGCGCCGTCGCCAGTATCGCGAACGCTACCCCGGAGGAGGCGCTTACCGGGCCGGTCGGGCGCGGAGATGTGGAAACTGCGACGGCATCTGAGTGCGCTGCGTGCTCACCCCGAAGCAAAGGCGTCATACCGGCGGTTGTCGCTTGCCGCTTTGGAGATCGCCGCCCCGCGGGGCTGGATTCGGGTCGGATAGGGGAGATTCAGAAGCTGCTGCTGCTGAGGTAAGGGCGGTTGGTCGTGTGGCGGGTCCGAAAAGGCGGTGGGGCGATTGAAGAGATTGCGGGTGTCCCAAGGCCGGGGGAGGGGTGAATCGGGACGGCTGGGATATCGACATAAATCAATTGTTTCGAAGCCGGTGACAGTTCGTTAGAATGGATAGCGACGAAACAATGCTTCGTCACCATGGCCTGCTCGCCAGCATTCCGAGCGCTTCTGATTCGGAGCGATGGCGCCCTGTCCGTGATTACGAACACACCCAGCTCCATCTTTCCACAACGGACCTCCGTGAAAAAAACATCGTGTTCGCCGCATCGTATCGGGATCCGCTTCGCGGTGATGGCCCTAGTCGCACTCGCACTTCCAGCTTGTAACGAAGACGTGCCGGTGGGTCCAATGCGGATCTCTGGAGCGATTGCGACCGGGAATTCCCCGGGCGTTATTCCTGCGCTCCAGCCGGGGGACAGCGCCGCAGCCGACTCGCTGGCGCGCTTTGTCGCCATCGCCTTGTCCGACGAATCCCTCCGCAGGGCTCTTTTCGAGGATCTGAGAGATTCCCCCTTTCCCCAGCATCGCATTCATCTTTCGAGCTACCTTCGGGGAAGCCGGGGAGTCTTGCTCGCCGATAAGGTGTCCCGAGCGACCGGTATTAGCAGGGTAGAACTCGCGCGCCTCGCAAGTGTGCGGGGCGGACTCCAGATCGTTTTACGACGTTCTGTAGATCGCTTGAGCTGGCGGGGAACTGCAGATATAGCGGTCAAGGGAATTTCGCTTACGCTCGGAGAACGTGGGCAGAAGTTCCGTAGTTCTCCCGGCAGTGAGATTGCTTATTCCGTACTTGGAACTCCGATGCCACACGGCATTCTAACCGATTCCAAGTATCCGTTTCTTGAGATCACCGCCGCGGAAACAGACTTTGGGGCCGACCCTGAAGCCAAGCGGAGTGCGGCTGCGAAGCAGGTGCGGAACACTGTCGGAACGATTGAAGAGGAACTCGCCGTTTATCGTCAGCGTGGCGATAGTTCCATCAAGGCAAATGGTGGTCTGACTCCGCGGCGCGTTGACGAGTGCCCACCGGAGGGCTGTGGCGACGGGGGTCCTCCAAGACCAACCGGCGTATCGATTCCCAGTGGAAAAAACTATGGTGACTGTTTCAGGCCCGGATACTTCGACCAGACTGTGGATCGAGATCAGGATGGCGTAGATGATGGCTGCGAGTACGAGCTCGCGGCAGCATTTCGGCCGCAAATGGTCTTCATGTCTGACGACTGCGACACGCGCCGGGCGCCTCATTTTGCCGTCCGCCAATCCAATTCTCCAGACTGGGGCGGCGTGATCTACATCTTCTACGCCCTTTCCTACGTCTATGACTGCGGCCCGGCGTTCAGCTGCCCTATTCTTTATCCTGACTGCAATCCGCATGCGGGCGATTCGGAATGGATTATCCTTGAGGTTGGCCCGTCCCCGTCTGGTAGCACGGCGCCCTGGGCACTGAAATACGGTACCTTGTCAGCTCATTGGCGAACTTCCGCAGAAAGTACTGCGGGTTACCCGGCATCTGCTCTGGAGGATGCGGAATATTCCCCAGCGTACGGCGCTCCCAGGATCTGGGCTGCTCAGAACAAGCACTCGAACTACAGGACCGAAAACGATTGTGATGAGGGCGGCTTTGCGCATTTCGATAACTGCGACCGGCCGTCGGGCAACTATTACACCCTCGATTTCGAGAGCTCACACAATTTGGGGCACGAAGGCTCGGGGAGCGAGTTTATCGGCTCGTATCCGCTGACGCCGGTTTCCGACAGGATTACTTCAACTAGGCATTATACGGAGTTCTACTGGGAGTCAGATCGACCATTCTGTGGGTGGTCATATTATAATGCCGCGTGTGCCGGAGCATATTATGAAAGCCTGCAGGCTTACGGATTTGCTTTGGGGGGTGGGTGACTGCTGTGGGTGTGAGGACACGCGGTTGGGCGCTTAATCAAGCGCGTAGCCTGACGCGGCTAACTGCAATTTGTTTCTGGTCGGTCGCATGTTCCGTTCTGACCGGCCCAGACTTGAGTCCGGTTTCGGGCATATACAAGCTAGAGTCTGTCGACGGCGGCCCGCTTCCCGCCCCGATCGGACAAGGCGCTTGCCCTTTGGCGATTATTGAAGGCGACATGGGGCTCTCCCCAATGGTCGGAAGTCGCCGGCCATTGTTCACTATCGATGCGAATGCGCGGCCGCTCTGCGACCCCAGCAGGGTTCCTCTTGAGGGTGCGGATCCGCTGGCAGACTTCGGTGAGTGGAGCCTGCACGGGACGGAGGTAGAGTTCCGCTCGGAGCGGGGTTTCGGCAGGTATCGCATCCGTGCCGAGACCGTGGACGCGCCACCGCCTGGCAACGTGCTGTTCAGGCTCGACCGGGGAGGGAGGAAGTACGTGTTCAAGAGAGCACGGCTTTATGGTGCGCGCCGTTGAGAGCGAGGCGCAGCTCGTGTGCGGTGGATATGGCGCGCAGAGTCTGCATCTACTCACATAAGCCAGCAACGTTTGCACTGCGGATAACAGCATTCAGCCTCTTGTCGGTCGCCTGTTCCGTGCTGACCAGCCCAGACCTGAGCCCAGTCTCGGGTGTCTAACGCGCTAGAGTCTGTCGATGGCATTCCGCTCCCCGCTCCGATCGGACAAGGCGCTTGCCGCTACACTCGGCCGGGCTCGTCAGTCCGGTAAGGCGTCCGCGCGAATCGCGGCGCATCGCGTATCAGATCACTGAGCGAGGGCGCGCGGCGCTGACGGCCTGGCTATCCGAACCGGTAGATCCGGTGCCGGGCCGCACGGAGATCCTGTCAAGCTGTTCTTCATCCGCGAGGCGCCGCCCAAAACCGCAGAGAAACTGCTGGCCAACTATCGTGAGCGACGCATGGTGCTGCTGGCGCGCTACACCGCAATGAGCGCCGGTCTCGCAGCGGAATATCCGCACAATCCGAATCTATCGAGTTGGCTTGTGACGCTGAGCTTTGGCTCGCATATAAGCCGGGCACTGCCAGAATTGTGCGACGAGGCCGACGATACGTTGAGCCGGCGTCGATAAATAGCACTTAACCGCTTACCAATCCGCGGATGCCAGAATTGCGGCGGCCGAAGGCCCGGTATCTCGGCCTCCTCCTGGCGACGATTTCAGTTGCCTGATGGCCTTGGCTCCGGCAGACGAGTGTAGCTATCGCGTTGCGCTCGCCGCCATTTTATTCATATACCCGCAGCCGAGCTACGGCGTCAGGCTGCTGACCCCTCTTCAGGGCTGGACATGAAAAACCACCTCCTGTTTGGAATTCTCGCAGTCACCGGGTGCGCGCCAGATCGGCTCGTGCAGACAGCATCCACGCCGAAGATCCTCCACGAACGCCGCGCTCTCAGCGACAGCGAGTACGTCGCTGCCTGCGAGCACCGACGTGGAGCGCGAATGCGATTATATGGCTGTGTTCCACGAGGGCCGCAACGCATTCCGCTTATCATTGTCGATGGCACTCTCCTCCCGACGGACACAATTGGCCCCGGTCGAGTTCGCCGCGAACAAGTACTTGCAGCGCTCGACCCTAATCAGATTGAAAGCATGGCGATCATGAAGACCGCGGACTCGACGGCGCTTTCCGTCCATGGAGAGGCGGCCCGATTCGGCATCATCAATATTTCGCTGCGGCCTGCCTTCAGGAAAACATTGCGTGGAACGGAGCCTGTCGCTCGCTGATTCCACCAAACGTCCGCCGAAGCTGTCAAGCGATAGCTTCTGCTGCTCGCAGCGGTGGCGCCCAGTACGCTTATCGATTGTCTCCCGGACGTGCTGCACGCCAGCCTTCCCTGAGCCGTCGCGCGAGGCTCGCGACTGTCGACGCACGACGAGACATGGCGGCGACGTTCGCGTTCTCCTGCGGGTCAGTGGCGTGATCGTACAACTCGCGGGCGAGCACCTCTCCAGTGGCCTCGCGCGTCCACTCGACGTAGCGGTAGCGATCAGTGCGGATGCTTCGACCCATGACGCGGTTCCCTGCCTCGCGCGGAAACTGACTGAATGCCGCAGTCTTCCAGTCGCGCAACGGGTTAGCGAGCACGGGCACCATGCTCGTTCCCTGCTGTGGCGGTATGGGGAGGCCGGCTAGCTCGCTCACCGTGGCGAACACATCGACGGTTTCCACGAACGCCCGGCTGCGGCCGCCAGGGGACGTCACGCCCGGCGCTCGAACAATCAACGGGATGCGCGTATCGAGCTCGAAATTGGCGTGCTTCGTCCACTGCGCATGCTCGCCGAGCTTGTAGCCGTGGTCCCCCCAGAGCACGACGATGGTGTTGCGGGTGAGCCCCAGGCTGTTGAGGGCGTCGAGCACGCGGCCAATCTGCGCGTCAACGTAGGACACGCTGGCGAGATACCCACGGTTGAGCGCGCGCGCCTGCTCCGGCGACAGATTCCCCTGCTTGGGCATGTCGGTGTACGCACGCAGCTCGCCGAAGGTCGTGAGCGTGTACGGCGTGACATTAGACGGTGGGTAATCATTCGACGGCAGCATGACGCGCTCGGCCGGATACAGATTCCAGTACTTCTGCGGAGCGTTGAATGGCAAGTGCGGCTTGTTGAAACCGACGGCGAGAAAAAACGGTACGCCGACGGAGCGCTTGATGAGCCGTTCGATCGCCAGGTTCGCGAGCTTGCCGTCGGGATACGCGGTGTCGGGCACGTTTGCCGCCTCAAATGCGGGTCCGCGCCCTCCGCTGCCCGTGCCGCGCGTCGCGGCGAACGACTCGACGGCGCGGATCGACGACTCCGCAAGGTAACCGCGCCCGTGCCAGGCACCCTCCGCATCCAGCGGGGGCATGCTCCATCCCTGTGGGTCATCATCGTGATGATGATAGACCTTGCCCAACGACATCGTCGTGTATCCCTGCGACTTGAAGAATCGCGGCATCGTCATCGTGGCCGGCATAACCGTGCGGAGTGGCGTCACGAGGTCATAGATGCGCGTCGAGTCGGGCCTTAACCCGGTGAGCAACGCAGCGCGCGACGGCGCGCAGACGGCGATCTGCGTGTAGGCCCGTTCGAACAACACACCTGTTGCCGCCAGACGATCCATGTTCGGCGTAATGGCGCGCGCGCTTCCGTATGCGCCAATCTCCGGCCGCAAGTCGTCGACGAGAATCAGCAGGACGTTTTTCCGCTCGGCCGCCGCAGACGTGACGGTCGCCTGCGCATCAGCGCGGCGCATGGGTGCGCCGGCGACAAGGAGCCCGAGCGCAAGCGCGATCACGCAGCGCCTTGTACTATAGGATGATTGCATGGTCTTCTAACATACGAGCGTGGCACTGCGCCGATCTGGTCCGTTCATATATTTGCACCAGTCTGAAAAAAGGCTGCATGAATGTGGGCCCCTGAAACCCATCGGGCGGTGAAATGATCGTACTCGCCCAACACGATCCCGCGTGGGCAAGCGAGTTCGCCCGGGAAGCGGAGCGGCTCACAAAAGCCCTCGGCGACCTCCCCCTCGATCTCCACCACATTGGGAGCACCGCTATAGCGGGACTCATTGCAAAGCCCGTGATCGACATATTGGCGGTTGCTCCGAGCGTGGAGGCGCTGGACACACGGGGAGCGGCATACAGCGCCCTCGGCTATCAGGTGATGGGTGAGTTCGGCATTCCATGCAGGCGCTACTTCCGGAAAGACAACTCCGCTGGACGACGCACGCACCAGGTTCACGCCTTCGCTCAAGGTTCGAGCGAGATCGCGCGCCACCTCGATTTCCGCGACTACCTCCGCGCCCATCCGGCCGTAGCTTTGGCGTATGGTGCACTGAAGCAAACACTGGCAAGCAGCTGCCTGGGTGATATGCAGTGTTACAGCGATGGCAAGACAGCGTTCATCCGGGATGTTGACCAGCGAGCCGCTATGTGGAAGCGCGAATCAAACATCGGTGGTCGGTCGAATCGCGATCGTTGAAGCTGACGGCCATCGAGGTACGCGTAGTTCACGAGCAGCGCAGTACCTCCGCGAGTACCCGCATCGAGCGTCGCAGAACGGATCCACGCGACCCAAAAGTCCTGGCTGCATTGCCCAATGGGCCGTCGCTTGCAGTCTCGATGCGTCGTTGAGATCATTTGCAGTCTCACATTGCAAGACAGAGGGAGAGTATCATGACCGAAGAAGCACTGAAAGCCCGAGGCCTCGAGCCGAGTCTGACGGTAAATGATGTGGATCAAAGCATTCGCTTTTACAGGGATGGACTGGGGTTCAACGTGAAGGAGGAAATGAAGGGCGATGACGGCAAAGTTCTGGGTGCCCGGTTTGAAGCAGGGAATGCCCGGCTTGGAATCTCGCAGGATGATTTCAGCAAGGGCCGCGACCGCGCGAAAGGCATAGGCGTCCGGCTTATGGATCGAAACTGAACAGGACCTCGAAGCAATGGCAGAACGTGCAAAAGATTTCGGGATCGCGCTGGACAATGGCCCGCACCACTTCCGTGGGGGCCGATTGCATTCGCCGTAACTGACCCTGACGGGTACAAGCTCACCATCACGCAACCCGAATGAAGCACTGAAGCAATGGCCTCCGCCGCCGGCGCAGGCTACCGCGTCCGTCGCAGGGTCGAAGACGATTCGTCCCTGCGCATCGATTCGCTGTCTCCATGTCCACACCATATCCAATGCTCAAGCCCACCATCCTCGCTGCCCTGATCCTCGCCTTTCCGCTGTACGCACAGGACCCGCCCGCTCCGCCGCCACCAACGCCACCCTCCGGCAGCGCTCCGCCCTCCGCCAGCACAGCCGTACCGGCGAAGTGGAACGTCCTCGAAAAGCGAGCCAGGTCGAAAGACATCGACTACGAAGTGTCGCAGGGCACATGGATGTCCCTCGACGTCTCGCCCGACGGCAAGACGATCGTCTTCGATCTCGTGGGCGACATCTACAGCATGCCGGTAACCGGCGGCGCAGCGACACTCATGCTCGGCGGTGCCGCATACGAAATGCAGCCGCGCTTTTCACCAAACGGCAGGCGCATCGCATTCGCGTCCGATCGCGACGGAATCACCAACGCGTGGACAATGGACGTGAACGGAAAGGACCTGCGGCAGGTCAGCAAGGACAAGGAGCGCGAAGTCTCCAACCCCGCATGGACGCCCGACGGACAATACCTCGTCAACCGCAAGCACTTCCGCAACACCCGCTCCCTCGGCGCCGGCGAGATGTGGCTCTATCACGCGTCCGGCGGCAACGGGCTCAAGCTCACCGACCGCCGCAACTGGGAACAGAACGCGACAGAGCCGATCGTCTCGAACGACGGACGGTACGTCTACTTCACCGAAGACGTCTCCCCTGGTGGCGGATTCCAGTACAATCGCGACGCACATGGCCAGGTGTACGTGGTCCAGCGGTTCGACCGGCAGACCGGCACACGAACAACTGCCATTGGCGGTGCTGGCAGCGCTCTCCGTCCACAGCTCTCACCCGACGGAAAGACCATGGCATTTGTCCGCCGCGTTGGACTCAGGAGCGTTCTCTGGACGCGCGACCTCGAGAGCGGCCGCGAGCGCGCCGTGTGGGACGGCCTCGACCATGACCAGCAGGAAGCATGGGCGATCTACGGCACGTATCCCGGATACGACTGGATGCCCGATGGCAAGTCGGTTGTGATATGGGCCGGGGGCAGGATCAATTCCGTAAACATGACCTCTGGCCGCGTGACGAACATTCCATTCACCGCGCGCATCCGGCAGACTATCACCGAAGCGGTGCGCACACCGCAGCGCATCGCGCCAGACAGCTTCGACGTAAAGATGCTTCGATGGGTCACCGTCTCGCCGGACCAGCGCCGAGTCGTCTACACATCACTCGGCAAGCTTTGGCTCAAGGATCTGCCCAACGGCAAGCCGCGTCGGCTGACGAATGATTCGGCAAATGACGAGCTCTTCCCATCGTGGTCGAGCGATGGACGCTCAATTGTCTATGCGACATGGAACGACGAATCGCTTGGCGCGATACGCACCGTCGGACTGGATGGACGTCGCGGACGGAAAATCACCACGAGGCTCGGCCACTACGTCGAGCCCGGATTCTCCGGGGATGGCAGGCAGATTGTTTTCCGTCGCATCGGCGGGGACGGCGTCAGATCTGAGCACTACAGTCAGGACCGCGGCGTCTATATAGTAGCGGCAAGCGGTGGCGAGCCGAGGCTTGTCACTGAAGATGGCCAGCGACCGAGGTTCAACAAGTCGGGAGACCGAATCTTCCTTGCCGCGCAAGAGGCACTGAAAACAGCCCTCATCAGCGTCAACCTCACCGGCGGCGAACGGCGCGTCCATCTGCTGGCCGACAACGCCAGCGACTTCGTGCCTTCACCCGACGAGAAGTTTGTGGCGTGGGTAGAGCGATTCAATGCTTACGTCTCGCCGCTGCCGCTGACCGGACGGGGAGTCGACGTCAACACGAACGTCACGGACTTCCCGGCAAAACGCATCTCGCGCGATGCAGGTCTGTATCTGCACTGGACGCCCGATTCGCGCCGGGTGTACTGGGCGCTCGGTCCCGAGCTGTTCCAGCGTGACATCTCGGCGACATTTGCATTCGAGACCCAGGATACGACGACACTCCGGAAAGACCCGGAGAGCAAGGGAGTACCAATAGGATTCAAGGCCCAGGCAGACCGGCCTACGGGCCGACTCGCTCTTACGGGGGCGACGGTGATCACCATGAAGGGCAACGAGATAATCTCGAACGCGACAATCCTGGTGAATCGGAATCGCATTATATACGTGGGCACCGGCGCCGATATCCAGATTCCTGCTGGTACTCGCCGGATCGACGTGGCAGGAAAATTCATTGTCCCCGGGCTCGTCGATGCACATGCGCACATAGGAACCGGATCGAACGGTATTTCGCCCCGCACCAACTCCGGGTTCCTCGCGAGTCTCGCCTTCGGTACCACGACGATGCATGATCCGTCGAGCTCGACCGAGATGTTCTTCTCGACGTCAGAGACAGCGCGTGCCGGGGGGATGATTGCGCCGCGCCTGTTCTCGACGGGCACGATCCTGTATGGGGCGGAAGGAAATTCGAAGGCGATCACGACATCTTTCGACGATGCGTTGACGCACCTGCGCCGCATGCAGGCCGTGGGCGCCTTTTCGGTAAAGAGTTACAACCAGCCACGCCGCGACGCCCGGCAACAGATTGTCGAAGCCGCTCGACAGCTCGGCATGATGGTAGTTCCCGAAGGTGGATCGACGTTCTCGGTAAACACCACGATGTTCCTCGACGGGCACACCACCATCGAGCACAACATTCCCGTTGCGCCGCTGTATGAGGACATGCTGCGACTGATATCGGAATCGAAGACCGCATACACGCCGACACTGATTGTGAATTACGGCGGAATGAGCGGCGAGAACTATTGGTACCAGAGCACGAACGTATGGGAGAATGCAAAGCTTCAGTACTTCAATCCGCTGGGGCAAATCGATGCACGCTCGCGGCGCCGGCAGATGGCCGCAAATGACGACTATTTCTTTGTTGATGTCTCAAAGGCGGCGAAAGCGCTCAGCGACCGCGGGGTCGTGGTAACGACTGGCGCCCATGGGCAGCTCGACGGGCTGGGCGAGCACTGGGAAACGTGGATGATGGCGATGGGCGGCATGTCAAATCACGAGGCCCTTCGCGCTGCGACATTGAACGGCGCCCGGGCGCTCGGCCTTGATGGCGACATTGGCTCGCTCGAGAGCGGCAAGCTGGCTGACATGCTAATCCTAGACGCGAGCCCGCTCACAGATATCAAGAACACAGCGACGATACGGTATGTGGTGGTGAACGGCCGGATCTTCGATGCCAGCAACATGGCGCAGATCGGCAATCACGCGTCCCCGGCTCCAAAGCCGACCTGGAGGGAGTAGGTGACGAAGCGCTCGAACCATGGTCATCGGAGCAGAATGCTTGCTTGAGCTGCACTGAGGTGAGCATGGCAGCCGATCGAAGCGACGCTCCGCCGCTGAAGCGACGGATGGCGGCAGATAACTGATGACTTGATGGGACATGTAGCGAGGACTAGTTTAGTCATATGACAAGCGTTTCGATCTCCGAACTCAAGGCTCGCCTCAGCGCGTTTCTCGATATCGTCCGTCAGGGGGAAGACGTGCTGGTTACCGATCGCGGTCGGTTGATTGCGCGCCTCACGCCGGTACGCGGCGAAGAACTCGAGGAGAGTCGCCGCGAGATGCTGTTGCGAAGCGGGCAATTGCGGCCCCCGTCGGCGCCGCTCGCGGCCGACTTCTGGACGCGACCGCGTCCAAAGGATCCGAAAGGCAGATCGTTGACAGCATTGCTCGACGAGCGAAGCGAAGGTCCGTGAGGTTCTGGGACTCTTCGGCGCTTGTACCGCTCTGCCTGGAGCAGCCGCGTTCCGCGCATGCGCGGCGAATGGTGGCGCAAGACCCGGAGATGATCGTGTGGTGGGGGTCGGCGATCGAGTGCGCGTCGGCGATTGCCCGCCTGTACCGTGAAGAGCAGTTGACCGCGAAGGAAGAGCGTGCCGCGCGCGCCTTCCTCAATGCACTCAGCGCCAGCTGGTTCGAGATACAGCCGGGCAACAGCGTCCGCGACCAGGCATTACGTGTGCTCCGGCTGCATCCGCTCCGCGCTCCTGACGCGCTCCAACTCGCGGCTGCCCTCGAATCCTCAGGCTCGACCCCTTCCGGAGTGTTCATTACGTACGACGAGCGGTTACGCGCTGCCGCCGAGCGTGAGGGGTTTACCACGCCCTGAATACGCCGTGTTGCGTCCCGTATTGGCCTCTGCGAAGGCTGGATGCCGCGACTATCTGGAACGCCCCAAGCCGACTCGTTCCGAATGACTCGTTTCGGCTCAGCATTGAATCCTTGAGGCATACTCAGTATTACTCGATATGCCAGCGCCCAAGCCTTTTGCACGAATTGCGATCACCCTCCCGGCAGCTGATTTGGCGGCAGCCGACCGACTGGCGGTACGCCACGACCGGTCCCGCAGCTGGATCATAGCCGAGTCTATTCGGCGATATGCCGCGGATCCGGGCGTCAGAGAGGCCGTACCCACGGCAAAAGGCCTTGGAGATTCCCGGCGCGCGCAGCTCGAGCGTGACATGCAGCTGACTCCTGAAGCCCGGGTGCGCGCCGCCGAGGAGACGGTTCGATTGACGAAGCCGCGGTCGAAACCCCGAACACACCAACTGGTGATGTTCGACAGGTACGAGGACTTTCTCGACTGGAAGCGGAGTCGAGGCCGCTAGCGGTGAAGGATTATGAGACAAGTCTGGCGCGTGTCTGCAGTCGATTGAATGCAGAACGCGCGAAATACGTCATAGTCGGCGCTACGGCGATGCAGCTCTGGGGCACGACCCGAGCGACCCGCGACATCGATATTTTGATCGAGCCGACGGTTGCCAACGCGAAACGAGTGTTGCGAGCACTTGCGTCACTCGGCTTTGGATTAGCGGCCGAGCATCTGGCGAAAGATGTCGCATCGCGCGTGGTAACGATGATCGGGGACACTCCCAACGTCGATATTCTCACCCGCGCATGGAATCTGAAATGGGAACTAGCCCGGCATGGCGCGACGACGTTCGACATAGAAGGAGTTACAGTACCGGCGGCTTCGATCGACGACCTTATCGAATCCAAGCTTACGGGGAGGCTTCAGGATGCGGCTGATATAGAGGTGCTGGAGGAAATTCGCAAACTGCGCGGAAGAGGCCACGCGAAATGATTTTGTGTGCTATCCGCGGCATTTTTATCTTTGTTCGGGGGTCCGTATACAATGGCACGATCAGCTAAGCATCAAATGAGCATCGTCGCGGCAATACTGCTCGGTGCAGCTCCGATTGTCTTCGGATTGTTCCGCGCCTGGCAAACTGCATCCGACTTCCGCATGCTCTGGATGGCGCTGGCCGCGACAGTCTTCGCGGCCGGAGTCATGGCGGCTTCAATTGGGCGCCGCCGCACCAGGCACTCCGCTTACACTCAGGCGATCATCATTCTTATCGTTGCCCCGCTGACGGCGGGAGGTGTGGGATTCTTTCTCGGTGCAAGAGCTGCTTTTGGACTCTGGGCAGTTGCATTTGTACTGGGAAGTTGTCTCGCTGCCAGCAGCGTGCTCATCGCATTGTTTCGGCCGAGACCTGGCTGACACACGTCCACAAAGGGCCATCTGTCAACGCGTGCAAGCGGAGCCGCAATGGCTCACAATGCTGGCGCCGGCAGCGCCCCCTGCACCATGAACTCCGCTCGCATAAACGCAAATCTGTTACGCTTGAAGTAGTCGGCCTGCGTAATGTCCACCCGCTCGCGCGTTGCGGCACAATGCCACGTCTCGAGCGACTTGGGTCTGGCAACCCCAAATACCGATGGGACGAAAACTCCGACGTTGAGTCCGTTTTCGGCATCGCGTGCTGACGAATACATGAACGTTTCAACACCCGCCGCACGCATGGCGGTACCAAGTGACTGCGATGATTGATAGCTGGTGGGGGACGAGATCAGCCGGCGATGAGTTTCGAACGGAGCCACACTGAGGTCGATGCCCCGCCTGATGCGCACGCGCGCACTGAATGCCGTGAGTGGCGTTTCCACTGTGCCAAGCGAAGCTCGGCTCCCCTCGAGAAAGAGAAGCCGGTAGTAGGCGACTTCGGCGAACGCCGTTCGCCGCTCCATCGAACCGTACCAGATTCCACGCTCGTGCCGAGCACCAAACCGGGACCCATGCCTGAGCGGTGGATACCGGAACGGCGTGAACAGCAGATAATGCAGCCGGCCCCTCGTGTGATCGGCTGGCTTAACCCTGTCGATCATCTCTTCGAGGAGCGCCTGTTCTTCGGCTGAGTCGACGAGCTTGCGGGTAGACACCTGATGCTGCGCTTCCACCACCCGCCACGGCGAGATGTGAAGCGGCCGAAGCTCAGAGTCGCCCGCGCATCGCGTCCAGATACTGGACGACATCGATCAGTCCCTCCACGGTCCGGATTCGCTCTGCAGGCACTCCACCAATGTGATCATTCGCGGCGTGCAGCCAGCGGCGCGCTTTTTCATCGTCGCCGCCTACGAGTGTGTCGAGCGACCGGTAGAGGCGGAGAAACAGCAGTGCCAGCTCGCCTTCCTTCCGTTCGGGGTCGAGCCCCCGCCCGCTCCGCAACCGCGACACCGACGCCTCGCTCGTCCCGATGACCTCGGCCAGGTGCTTGTTGCGGAGCCCGAGGCGCGCCGCGGCAGCGATTGCCGCTTTGGCAAGAACCGGGGATGGATCAGGCTGAGAAAGCGTGCTGCCAAGGAGAGAGGCGGTCATTACACATGAAATTTATGACGTACTTCTTTCATCTGCAAGAGTAGCTCTGCCCTGTTGGATAACGTCTTATGACTTACCTGACCTCCCGATCTGTACCCTTTCGGGCTGTAAAGCCCTCGCTCCGCACTAAGTCGCCAATCGTCGATTGCCGTTGGTCCTGGATCCGCAAAAGCCCTCAATTCGCGGTTCTGAAGAAAATTCGCTCCTCCATTTGAACTGAATTCCAGCCATCGCATCGCGGAATTGCGTGCATCGTTAATTTCTGCCATCGTACCGGAGATGAACGATGAGCGTGCATCGCGCCCATCAACTTCCACCGTCGCAGAGCCCGCGGCTTCCTGATGAAAAAACTGCTCCGTCTAGCTGTCCCGGTCACGCTTCTGGCCCTTCCGCAGTGCACTACCGCACCCGGCGCCAGTATTGCCCGGCCGCCGGTTACCTCGAGCGTGCGGATTGACTACGTGCACGAGAAGCTGCCAAACGGGTTGAACGTGGTGTACCATGTCGACCGCTCGGCACCCATTGTGGCAGTCAACTCCTGGTACAACGTCGGCTCGAAGCACGAACAACCCGGCCGCACGGGACTCGCTCACATCTACGAGCACATCATGCTTTTCAAAGGCTCGCGTAACGTCCGCGATCAGGAGCGCTTTGCCCTTCTGGAACAGGCCGGCGGACGAGCAGGAGTCGAAATCAACGGTACCACCAGCTTCGATAGAACGAACTATTTCCAGCAGGTGCCATCGAACCAGCTCGATCTGGCGTTGTGGATCGAGGCTGATCACATGCGCACCGCGGGCGAAGCACTCACCATCCAGGCCGTCGATGCGCAGCGTGAGATAGTAAAGAACGAGCGGCGGCAGTCGACCGATAACCAGCCGTACGGAAGCTGGATCGAGAAGATGATCGGGTATGCGTTTCCGGCCGGTCATCCATACAGCCATTCCGTGCTGGGATCCATGCAGGATCTGTCCGCCCAGACGCTGCAGGACGTCAAGACTTTCTTCAGTCAGTATTACTCGCCCGACAACGCAGTGGTCGTCATTGCGGGCGATATCGATCTTGATGCGTCGAAGGCGCTGGTCAGGAAATATTTCGGAACTATTCCCCGCGGCGTCCCACGGCCGGCGCTTCGCTCGACTGCGGTAACCTCTGTCCTGTCCACTCCGGCGCGCGAGATCGTAAATGACGCGAATGCCCGCACGCCGGCAGTATTCATCGGTCACCGGGTACCACCAACGCGGGCACAGGGTTCTGCGTCTGTACCCCTTCTGGTTGCGGTCCTTGGCAGCGGTCGAAGCAGCCATCTCTTCTCCCGCCTGGTGAGAGAGCGACAGGCCGCGACCAGTGCTACCGCATTCAGCCTCGGGCTGGTGGAGGGCGCCGATCTGCTCATAGCCAACGCCGTCGGTAGCCCCGGCGCCAATTCTGATTCGCTGGCGAATGCGCTCAGCAGCGCCCTCGACAGCGCGGTGGTGGCAATCACGCCGGAGCAGCTCGCGCGAGTTAAAGCCGCAGTGCGGTTTCAGTTCGTCAACGGATTGCAGACAATGGGAGGGTTCGGCGGCCGTGCCGATCGCCTAGCCGAGGGGCAGACGTTCTACGGGAATCCCGACTGGGTGAACCGTCGTCTCGCGGAGTTCGACGCAGTAACTCTCGAGCAGCTGCGGTCGGTGGCATCTACGTATCTCACACCCGCCAATCGAGTGACACTCATCTTCGTTCCGGCTGCGCAGCAAAGCGCGCCGAGGGGCAACTGATGCGCCGCTATCTGCTCACCGGCCTGGTCGTCCTTGCGCTCGCAACTCCCGCTGAGGCGCAGCAGCCCGAGCGCGAGAGTCCGCCAGCACCTGGGCCGCTCCGTCCTTTCCGCGTTCCTGAAATCCGCGAGATGCGCCTGCCCAACGGCATCCGTGTTGCTGTGGCCGAGCGCCGCTCGCTGCCGATTGTGCACGCACGGATTATCGTGAACGCCGGGTCGGTTTACGAGCCGTCCGCAAAGAGCGGCCTCGCTTCGCTCGCCGGCTCTCTGCTCATCGAGGGAGGCGCCGGAGGCTTGAGCTCGGCTGCCTTGGCGCAGCGCATCGACGGACTGGCGGCTCAACTAGCTTCCTCAGCGGGCTACGGCTCTGCGGGTGTCAACGTTACCTCGTTGAGCAACGTCTTTCCCGAGGCGCTCGCCCTCGCGGCAACGGCGATACGCTCTCCCACATTCGACGAGCGCGAATTCGGGCGGGTGCGCTCTCAGGCGCTCTCCGGCTACGAACAGGCAATGTCGAGCGCGGAAGCGATTGCCGACCGGACATTCTCGCGGGCGATGTACCGTCCGGAAGCTCCATACTCCCGCAGTCCCGCCGGTACTGCAGCCACCCTCAGCGCGATCACACGCGCTGACGTCGTCAGCTGGCACGCGCGAATGTACTCCCCTGCCAATACGACGATCCTGTTCGTGGGGGATATTGCGCTTGCCGATGCCGTCGCGATGGTCACCCGTCTTTTCGGCGACTGGAATACACCAGCGCCGACGATCGCATTGCCAGCCAATCCGTTCCACGCCGCGACCTCGGCCAGAGTAATTCTCGTTGACCGGCCAGCCTCGGTGCAGTCGGCGATTTACGTTGGCGTGCCCGGGATTGCGACGGTGAATGACGAGTTTTTCAGGATGACAGTGCTGAACCGGATAATGGGTGGTGGTTTCACTTCCCGCATCAATACCAACCTGCGCGAGCGACGCGGCTTCACTTATGGCGCCAACACGTCACTGTCGGCTCTCCAGAATGCTGGAACCTTTTATGCTTCGAGCTCCGTCAGAACGAACGCGACGGATTCCGCGCTGGCAGAGGTAATGAACGAGTTCCGGCGCATCGTGGACGAGCCGGTACCGGCGGCCGAGTATCAGGCAGCCGTGAACAACCTTGTCGCGAGCTTCCCGGCATCGGTGCAAAGCGTGCAGGAGCTTGCGGGCCGGCTACAGACGCTGCTCATCTACGGCATGCCGCTCGATTACTACAACACGTATCGCGAGAGGCTGGGGGCGGTAACAGCCACCGAGCTGAATGCGATCGCCCGGCAGCGGCTTGCACCGGGTGCGGTCACGATGGTCGTCGTCGGGGATCTGGCTCAGATAGAAGCGCCGATCCGTGCGAGAAAATTCGGGACAGTTGAGGTGTGGAGCCGGGACGGGACGAAGGTCAGATAGGTCGTTATGTTGGTGTCGGCCAGCAGTCTTGCGCTTTGATGTCCTCCTCTTTTCAACGGTAAAGATCCCCATGCTCCCGGCATGCTGATGTCAGTGGGAACGCTGAAAGTGTTTGTAGCGGTGGTTGTCGCTGCTACTTTCCACGCCAGTTCAGTCGACGCGCAAGCACGCCCTGGCCATTTCCTGGCGCCTTTGAAGACCGACTCGACAGCCTGGCAACGTATTCTGGTTCACGTAGTCAACTCGCTGAGCGCGCACCTGGTACGAACTGCGACGGATACCGCGCGCCAGCCGTGGCGTGTCGCACTTCCGCCGGACGAACCGCAACGTGCACTGCTCGAGACACAGCTTCGCACGATCCTCCGCGAACGGCCCGTGTTGCCGGAGGATACTGTCTTTTATGAACTGGACATCGGGCCTTTCACGGTCGCGAAAGATACTGGCCGCGTCCGTGTGCGGACGCAGTTTACAACGAAGTGTTCTGGTGCGAGCCGGTCGACCGGTTACGGAAATTTTGATAGAGTGTACGTGGTGCGGCAGCCGACAGGAGTCTGGAGTATCGCGCGCTCCGAGGGCCAGGGCGTGCTTCATGGCGATCGCGCTGGGTGTCCCAGCCTGCCACGATGATCAGGATGCGATGGCTGCCGCCGGTCGAGGCCAACGAGCCGATCCCGACGCTGACTGCCGCCGGCATCAACGGTGACGCGCATCAACCTGCGAGCGCTGAAAAGCGATCGGATTTGACTCTGATCAGTCATAAGATATGTTGATACTGTGTACGATATTGAAAATATCCATCGCGCGGTACTCGATGCGCGGCTGAAGTGCAAACTCACGCAACGCGATCTCGCCGAGCGTGTCGGCACCTCCCAGTCCGCCATCGCGAGTCTTGAACGCGGTGGAACCAATCCGACCGTCGAAACGCTGGTGCGCTGTGCGAACGCCACCGGGTTCCTGCTGTCCGTAACTCTGGAACCGTTGGCCCCGCCGGATCCCATCGTCGAACGCTACAAGCGCGACGTCGACCGCACCCTGCTACGCGAGAACCTGCGCAAGTCCGTCGACGAGCGATTGCGCACGCTGTCGGAGTGGCAGCATGCCTCGCGAGAGCTGCAGAACGCCACCACGCTTGCAAAACGGACCACCAGAAAATCACCCGCGCGTGCGCGATGAATCAGCTGGAGCTTCTGCTTGCGGCGCTCACCGATGCCGAGGTGGAGTTCATAGTGGTGGGCGGCGTAGCTGCCCGCGCGCACGGATCATCGCGGCTTACCGACGACATCGACATTTCGTATGCTCGCTCGCCGGCAAATCTCGCGCGCGTGGTCGAGGCACTGGCGCCCCTGGAGCCGTACCTGCGCGGAGCACCGGCGGGCCTGCCGTTCGAGTGGTCGGTCGCGACACTGCGGGCGGGACTCAACTTTACGCTGACGACGAAAGCCGGTGCGATCGACCTGCTAGGCGAGATCACCGGCGGTGGCGGGTATGACGATCTGCTCCCTCACTCGCTGACAATTACGATCTTCAACCGGAAGGTGCAACTGCTCGACCTGCCGTGGCTCATTTACGTGAAGCGCGCAGCGGGCCGCCCAAAGGATTTCGAAGTGATCGCGGAACTCGAGGCGTTGCGGGAGGAGATCCGACAACGCGACGACTGATGATACGAGCGTAACGCGTATTGCGGCCCCGAGTCCAGAGGGCCGCAATCGAGTCATCTGCTATTTGAGGGCATACGCGCGGTCGACGTTGTAGGTCGTGTACGTCCCCTGGAACAGCTGGAGCGACGAATTGTTGTGCGGCGTTCCGTCGCGCCAGCCGAAATACACGTTGTAGGACGGCGTCGTGGCCTGAATGCTGATCCAGTATTTCGTGTTTGCTGCCGCGGTGAATGGAGTGGCCAGCGCCACGGAGTACCTGTAGAACGGCCATGTCGTATTCGCAGCCGTGCCACACGTCAGACCCCCGACGGTCTTTTCGAACACCTGACCCACCTGAGCGACGGTGTACGTCGATGTCTGTATCCTGCCTGCAATATTTGGTCGGCCGGCTGCGTCAGGATAAAACGCCACGGTAAAACTGGACGCCGTTGGCGCGGGAGCGGGAGCATTGACCTGCTGGACGCAGTAGATGCCCTGCCAGTCGACGGTGTTGATCGTCCGCGTTGCGGATAGGGTAAAGTCGTCGAACACCTGCGCCGGGGCCCCTCCGTTTGTCACGATTTGCGACGTTCTGGCTTCGACGAAGCCCGAGGTGGTGGCCGGAACTGTCGTTTCATGAGGTGGAGTCGCGGTGGTCGGAGGCGGCGTGACAGGTGGCGTCGTTGGATGGTCCTTTCCACACGCCGTAAGCCCGAGAATCGCCGACACGGCGAGTACCGCGCCGTACGACGCCAGCCGACGGTAGTTTGGATACGCATTGTGGACCGGGTTCCGTGCAAGGGCCCCGTTGAGGTCTTTGCTAAACAATCTGTCCATGTTGTTCTCTCTGTCAGTGGTGGGAATCTGGCGTAACCATGGCCGGTGCACGCCCAGACGGGAAAAGCGTCGTTTCTCAATCAGGATTCGGCGGTTTGAACTGGGATGTGCAGGGCAGGAACCGCTCCGATAAGGTACGCGACAAAAAAAGCGGTCGAGGATCATTGGCGTTTGCTGAATCTCAGTCCTTGCTCGAAATTTCGAACCTCGAAGGCGGCGGAACCCATAACCAGGAGCTATGCATGAATCTCGGCGCATTCTCGATCAGTCTTGCAGTCAAAGGCCTGGCGGCCTCGAAGGACTTTTACGAAAAGCTGGGATTCAGTGTCTTCGGCGGAGATGCCTCGCAGAACTGGCTGATACTGAAGAACGAAGATCACGTCATCGGTCTCTTTCAGGGAATGTTCGAGCGTAACATGCTGACCTTCAATCCCGGCTGGGACAGCAACGCCCGCAAGGTCGACAACTTCGCCGACGTTCGCGACCTTCAACGCCAGCTGAAATCGCAGGGGGTGAAATTCCTCAGTGAAGCGGATGAGAGTACGACCGGTCCCGCCAGTTTTGTTACTGAAGACCCTGACGGAAATCCGATTCTCGTCGATCAACACGTCTGAGCTGTGGCCTCTATCAGCCAGCACGATTTTTCGGGATGGCCACAACTCGGCGGAACATGCCGATGAGGTCAGTGGATAAAGGCGGGAAAATTGTGCATGGTTTGAGTCTTTTTTCAGGACTTACTGTTGTGCTGGCTACCGCGGGGTGCGCAGCCGCTCAGCAGGTACCGGTGGCAAAACCGCCGGTGGCCCTGGCTGAAGTCCTTATCCTCGCTACAGGCGGTACGATCGCCTCCGCGGGCAACTACTACGGCGATCGCGGCGGCGAGGTCTCGAGGGTTGCGGTCGAGGGGCTGATGCGCGCAGCGCCTGGAGTCGACAAGCTCGCGACGCTCTCCGCGGAGCAGTTCTCGAATGTCGGGTCGGGGAGCATTGGCCCCATCCAATGGGTCGCGCTCTCCAGACGAATTGCCGCGGCGTTTCGGGAACGTCCCGCGCTCTCAGGCATCGTCGTCACCCATGGTACGGATACCATGGAAGAGACGGCGTACTTCCTCGACCTCACGGTTCCGGGAGATCGGGCGGTCGTTGTAACCGGTGCGATGCGCCCTGCGGATGGAATTGGCGCAGACGGCCCCGCGAATCTCTACAATGCCGTGCGTGTCGCTGCTGCCCCGGCAACACGGGGCCGAGGCACGACGGTGTTGATGAATGACCGCCTTTATGCGGCACGCGAGGTAACGAAGACCAATACCAGCCGGGTGGAAACTTTCCAGGCGCCGGAACATGGTCCACTGGCAATCACGGATCACGACACACTGTTCTTCAACCGGCCCCGGTCCAAGCGGTATCGAACGTTCGATCTCACCACCGTTCGCGAGCTGCCGCGCGTTGACATCGTCTACTCACATGGAGGCGCGGACAGCGTGATGATCGATGCCGCTGTAGCCGCGGGAGCAAAAGGTATCGTGGTTGCCGGCGTAGGAGGAGGTGGCGTGACGCCGGCACAGCAGGTTGCGCTACAGCGGGCCCGCGAGAAAGGCGTCGTTATCGTTTCG
This sequence comes from Gemmatimonadaceae bacterium, assembly GCA_037721215.1. Taxonomy (NCBI): domain Bacteria; kingdom Pseudomonadati; phylum Gemmatimonadota; class Gemmatimonadia; order Gemmatimonadales; family Gemmatimonadaceae; species Gemmatimonadaceae bacterium. The sequence goes on along the minus strand of JBBJNV010000002.1, from coordinate 139,282 downwards.
AGCAGCCGAACGGGATCAGGCCGGGTCAGGTCATCTGCGGCGCGAATCGCGGCCGGCGATCTCAATGTTCAGAAAGCACGCGTACTGTTGATGCTCGCCCTGACGCGAACTACTGACCGGGCCGAGATCGCGAAACTATTCGAGGAATACACCGGCGGTGACCGCTAATCTCACTATCTGCTCCACGGCGGCGCGATCTTATTGCCGCGCGCATGACCGCGTTTCCGCTCCCCTTCACGGGCCTGACATTCCGGATTTGCATGATGTCGCTGATTCCCCGGACCCGGTTTCGCCGCGTGCTTCTCACGATAACCGTTGTCCTTCTTTCAATCGTCATTGCCCTTGTCTGGTCAACACGTTGGCTGGACACTCTCGGCGCGGCGCCAAAAGGAGAGCGACTCGCCCGGATCCAGCGCTCGCCAAACTACCGCGACGGCGCGTTTCAGAATCCGGATGCCACCCGCCTGACGGCAAACGGCGGTACGTGGCAGATGCTCCGCCGCTGGCTCGGCGGCAAGGAGCAGCGCGTTCCGTTACGGCCGGTGCCCATCCTCGCAAGAACGCGCGCTGATTTCGACCGCCCACCGTCGTCGGGCCTGCGCGCAACATGGCTCGGCCACTCTTCGGTGCTCGTCGAGATCGACGGTGCACGAATATTGTTTGACCCCGTGTGGGCCCGCCGCGCATCGCCATCGTCGCTGATCGGGCCAACCCGTTTCTTCGCGCCGCCACTAGCGCTGAAAGATTTGCCGCCGCTCGACGCGATCATCACCTCGCATGATCATTACGATCACCTCGATCGCGATGTGGTTCGCGCGCTGGCGATAGATCCCGCACAATCGCGCGCGCGCTTCGTAGTGCCCCTGGGTGTTGGCGCACACCTGGGACGGTGGGGTGTGCCCGCTGTGCGAATCACGGAACTCGACTGGCAGGAATCCGTCACCGTCGGACCGCTCACACTCACAGCCACTCCTGCCCGACATTTCTCCGGTCGAGGATTGTTCAACCGCAATCACACCCTCTGGGCATCATGGTCGGTGAAAGGGCCAACGCACCGCGTTTTTCACACTGGCGATACCGGACCGTTTGCCGGATTCAGCGACATCGGATCGCAGCACGGGCCCTTCGACCTCACTCTCATGAAGATCGGCGCGTACGACGATTCGTGGCCGGATATCCACCTGAATCCCGAGCAGGCAGTCGAGGCACACGCCAGCCTTCGCGGCAAAGTTCTGCTCCCATTCACTGGGGAACATTCAACCTCGCCTTTCACCGCTGGAGCGAGCCGGCGGATCGTGTCGTTGCCGCCAGCCCTGGAGAGTCTGTTGAGCCTGCGACCCCAGCCCCGGTCAGCTCTTGGTGGCGATGATAGCGAGCGATGTCCGCATGCGTCACGTGGGCTAATCTTACTTTATGCACAGTACCAATCCCCGAGAACAGCCCGTCCACGATATCCCCGCGATCATGCGGGCAATCCTCAATGGATACGCGTTGCCGGTACGCGGCTATCACGCCAGGAGATGCTGGACTACTGCGCCGAACATGGCATCACATCCGACATCGAGATGGTTGACATTGCGTCGATCAACGAAGCCTACGAGCGGATGCTGAAGAGTGATGTGCGCTACCGGTTCGTGATCGACATGGCTTCACTCGCGTAGCACCGCTTGCACCAGTCGATCCGCTGACGGTTCCCGGTTGGCACGGCTAATGCCGCTTTCTTTAGCGCGGAATGCCGCATGTACACGCGTGATTCAGAGGAGATCACTTATGAAGATGACAGAGATGTTTCTCGAGGAGCTCACGCGCGAAGTGGAGCGGTCGAAGCGAGCGCTCGAGCAGGTGCCCGAGGGCAAGTACGACTGGAAGCCGCACGAAAAGTCGATGCAGTTCGGCTATCTGGTGCAGCTAGTTGCGATCATGCCGTCATGGGTTGCGACGATGGTAACCGAGGATCAGCTCGACATTGCTCCGGCTAATCCGCAGCAGCAGCCCGAGCCGATGCGAACTAGCGCGGAACTGCTGAAAGGGCTGGAAAACGGAGCGGCAAGTGCACGCAAGGCGCTCGAAGGCACTACCGACGAGTTCCTCACAACGCCCTGGAAGCTTCTGGCCGGCGGGCAGGTGGTGATCGAAGCGCCGCGCTACGAAATGATCCGCGACACGTTCAATCACCTCGCACATCACCGCGGCCAGATGACCGTGTACCTTCGGCTCCTGGGTGCCAAGGTGCCAGCGCTCTATGGACCGTCGGCGGACGACAAAAGGTTCAACTAGCCGAATCTCAATCTGGCCTCGAAGGCTGAGCCATACATGGGGGTAACCAACGCCGCACAAATCGACGACCGCCGGGGGATGCATTTCCTGGCGCTTGCGCTGTTTCTCACCTCGCTGATCGGCTGCAGCCGAGTGGCGACGGCTCAGGCGACACGCGGCTCGTTGCCATGCACTCCACGGCCGCCGGACGTGGTCTGCCCCCGCGAGTCACCAATTCAACGTGGTTCGGTTCAGGTCGGCGGGACTGCCTCATTCACCCGCTCGCGCGACATCGGGAACGACCAGGGCTGGACGACACTCGAGCTTCTCCCGCGAGTCGGATACTTCGTCGTCCGCGGACTTTCGGTTTCGGCGAATGTCCGTTACCGCCGTATTTCCTTCGACGACCAGGAGACAGTGCGCAATCAAACCCTCACCGAATGGGGAATCGGGCCGGGGCTGACGTATTTCGTTTCGACGTCTTCGCCACGCGTGTTCCCATTCGTGTCGGCACGAACTCTATTCATCCGCGGCGTCAACAGGGCAGACATAACGCCTTCGCCGCAGGTTCCTGAGCCATCGGAGGTCGAGCGCAGTATCCGTACGCGCACCCACGCCTGGCTAGGCTCCGCAGGCGCTATGTACATGCTCGTGAACCATGTCGGGATAACGGGGGAGGCTTTCTATCAACGAGAGCGAGTCACGATAAAGGCGGGCGAGACCGTGGAATACGGAAATTCCTCAGAGCTCTATGGGCTTGAGTTTGGAGTAGTTGCGTTCGTCTTTTGAGGAATCTGGGCGCGTCCTCTCACAGGAGACCTGATGGACGAAAAGTCGCTTTTTACGCAGTTCTGGACAAAGGAATCAACGACCACTCACAACGTGCTCTCCAGAATTCCCGAGGGGTCGGAGTATCGCCCCGATCCAAAGTCGCGCACCGCGCACGAGATCGCATGGCAGATTGTCTGCGAGGAGAAGATGATCATCGAGGCACTGGAGAGCGGCAAAGTTGAATGGGCGCCACCGCCGATGCCGGCAACGATGAAGGAAGTGCTCGAGGTGTACGATGATCAGAGTGCGAAAATGGCCCCCCGCTGGAACGCGCTGACTGCGGAGCTCTGGAATGGCGAGCTCGAGTTCTTTGGCAGCCAGCGACCCGCGTCGCCCATGGCCTGGAGCTTCCTCTTCGACATCGTTCATCACCGTGGCCAGATCTCGACCTACCTGCGACCGATGGGATCGACGGTGCCTCAGATCTACGGGCCGAGCGGGGACGAACCCTAGGGGGGTGCGGCCGGGGCCGCCCGGCGGTATTGCCTGGCGTGACAGAGCATGGAGACATGTCCAGCTTGCTATACTACATGGGATGCGCAGCAAATCTCCTTTCGCCCTGCCACCGAATGATTGATGGCTGTTGACGCCGGCACTCCCGGTGGTGTGTACGATCTCGAGCGATTCACGCTGAGCGACATGACCCGGTGCGGCATTCAACTCCGGAAGCTCGGGGCCGGCGCATCGAGTCTCGAAGCCGTTGCTGGGCGCACGGTGGAGTTCCTTTATGGGTCGTTGCGCACACGCGATGGCACGCCGGCGTGCGCTCTCATCAGGATGTTCGTGACAATGCCGTATGAGGAGCTCGAACCCAACCAGCAGGACGTCGTACGCACGGTGCTCGGGGCGGCCCCTGAGTTTCAGAACATGAAATGCCTGACACTGCTTGCGAGCGCTGGCGAGCTTCCCGCATGGAACTCACGACGTGATTCCGTTGGGCACCGGGCACTGCCGCTGGTGAGCGAGGAAAGTGTTGCACGGTCGCCCATGATAGCACAGCTCATCCGCCAGCTTGGCATCGAAGTGGGAACGTTCGTCGGGCGGGACGAGAACCTCGTTGTCGATGTCAACCAGCACACTTTCAACGTGTTCTACGTTCCGGAAGCCAGGGGGAGCGCATATATCCCTGCACAGGATGACTTCGTGATCCCATACGATGTTCGATCCGTGCTTGGGTTCGGCGGCCTGCTCCCTTCGGGCGAGCTTTTCGCGACGATATTATTCTCGAAGGCGCCAATTGCGCGCGACACCGCGGACCTTTTCAAGACGCTGGCGTTAAACGTCAAGGTCGCCATTTTGCCTTTCGTCGGCCGCAAGGCATTCGCGTGACTGGCTCGGCGAACTCGGGCGGGACATCAGCAGGACAGACCTCGTCAGCGTGGCTGCCAGAGCTCGAACGCTCGCGATCTCAGGTTGCTGCGCTCGAACAGCTGCTCGAAGTGCATGAGCAGACTTCGCTCGAACAAGCGACTCGACTCGAGAAGGCCCTGCACGAGCAGCAGCGGATTCAGGACAAATACCGCAAAACCCTCGACCGCTACCAGCTCATCGGGCGGGCGACAAACGACGTCATCTGGGACTGGGATCTCGTCACCAGCGAGCTCCTCTGGAACGAGGCAATCACCAGCGTCTTCCTTCATCCATCCGACAACGTCACCAATACAATCAAGTTCTGGTACGATCATATCCACCCTGACGACCGTGACCGTGTCGTTGCAGGAATCCACACGGTGATTGATAGCGGCGGCGAAGTCTGGTCGGACGAATACCGGTTCCGCCGGGGCACCGGTGAGTACGCGTCCGTGTTCGACCGCGGTTACATCGCACGCGACGACCGCGGCGAGGCCATCCGGATGCTCGGTGCCATGATCGACCTTACCGAGCAGGTGCGGGCTCGGAAGGTCATCGAGCAGACCGCGGAAGAATTGCGGCGGACGACGATGGCGCTTGAAGACCAGGCAGAGGAATCGAAGGCGCTGACCGCTGAGGTGGAAGCGACGAATGACCATCTGCAGGAAGCGAATCTGGAAGCGGAAAGGGCTCGCCGTCGCGCCGAGGAAGCCCGTGCCGAGGCAGAAATGGCGAACAAGGCGAAGTCGGAGTTCCTCGCCAACATGTCGCACGAGCTTCGCACGCCGCTCAATGCGATTGGCGGTTACGTGGAACTTCTGAGGGAGGGCATCCGGGGCCCGGTCAATGACGCTCAGCGCACCGACCTCGACCGGATCAAGCGCAGCGCGCACCTCCTTCTTTCCCTCATCAACGATATTCTCAACTTTGCCAAGATCGAGGCCGGCCGTGTTCGCATCGCCCCAGAGGAGGTCTCCATGAACCATGTGCTGGGTGAGCTGGAGACGCTCGTCGCACCCCAATTGCTGAAGAAGGAACTTCGTTATGATTACCACTGCTGCGATTCGAGCTATACGGCCTACGCCGATCCTGAGCGACTGCAGCAGATACTGCTCAACCTCCTGTCAAACGCGGTGAAGTTTACACCTTCTGGCGGCGAAATCGGGGTGGAGTGCATCGCGACGCAGGACACAATGAGGGTGCGGGTGTGCGACACAGGCGTTGGAATTCCCGCGGACCAGCTGGACTGCATCTTTGAGCCATTCGTGCAGCTCGAGCGCGGGCAATCGAGCGAAAGCGCCGGCACTGGACTGGGGCTCGCAATCAGCCGCGATCTTGCGCGCGCAATGGGTGGAGACCTGGCGGCCGAGAGCACACTCGACGCCGGCTCGACGTTTACGCTCACATTGCCGCGCCGGCCTGAGTGACTGTAATGACGGGAGGGTCCGCTTACCGCCGTGAACGCGGTGAATCCTGACGCTTGCAGATGAGGGCCGTAAAGTGGGGACTGATTGCACTGGTATCCGCGATTGCAGTCATGTACGCCGGGGCTATCGGATACCTGAAGTTCAACGAGGCAGATCTCGTCTTCCCGAGGGAGATCGTGACCGGCAGCTACCCCCGGCCAGCTGATTCACTTCGGCTTCCCTACAAAACGGTTTCGTTTCGCACGTCCGATTCCCTGCTGTTGTCAGCATGGGAAGTGCCCGCGAGCCAGCCGGGTGGGATGTGGGTGCTCCTGTGTCATGGGCAAACCGGGCATCTGGCGACGACTGCTCGCCCCGAGTACTACGCATATCTTCGAGCGGTTGGCGTGAACATTCTCGCCTTCGACTGGCGAGGGTTCGGGGCGAGCGAGGGAACGCCAGGCGAGGAAGGTCTGTATCGCGACGCGACGGCGGCGTATGAGTATTTGCGAAAGAATCTGCGCGTACCGGCTGAGAGTGTCGTGATCTTTGGGCATTCCCTTGGTACGGCGCCAGCGATCGAGCTGGCGACACGCGTTCCGGCGGCAGCGCTGGTGATCGAGGGTGCCCCCAGGTCTGTGCGGGCGCGCGCTCAGGAGCTTTATCCTTACCTGCCGGTGAGCCTCGCGGCGTCCAGCCATTTCAACTCCATCGGCCGAATCGGGCGGGTACGTATGCCGATACTGATTCTCCATGCGCGTGACGACAAGCGTATACCCGTGGGCCACGGCCGCGCGTTGTTCGATTCAGCAAAGTCTCCCAAGCGCATCGTTGAGCTCGCGGGCCAGCATCACGACGCATTCCGCGTGGATTCGTCGAAATATTTCAGCGAGTATTCCCGCTTCGTGAGCGAGTTGCGTGCGCGCCGGCGTTGACGTCCGCCCACTTTACTGACCCATTACCGGAGTTACAGTCTCATGAACAGCGTTGACGAAGCATTTCAAAAACAGCTCCAGAATATTCAGGCGCGAACGGGCAAGACACTGGACGAGCTGTACGCCCATATTCGCAGGAGTGGACTGGTCAAACACGGGGAGATCCGCGCGTTGCTGAAGAAGGATCCTGGCATGGGGCATGGCGACGCCAACACGCTCGCTACCTTTTTTCTCAAGTTCGATGGTCAGGGGGCCGACCACTCGAAAGAAACAGGTACCGACGACCTGGTAAATACGATATATGCAGGTCCCAAAGCCGTACTGCGGCCGATTCATGACAAGCTGATGTCGGCCATCGACGAGTTTGGATCGTTCGAGATCGCACCGAAGAAGGGCTACGTCAGCCTGCGTCGCAAGAAGCAATTCGCCACTATTGGCCCGCCCAACAAGACGCGTGTCGACGTCGGGCTAAATATGAAAGGCGTCAAGGGCACAGCGCGATTGGCCGAAATGCCTGCGGGGGCTATGTGCCAGTACACGGTCAGACTAGCTGACCCTGCGGAAGTCGACGAAGAACTCCTCGCCTGGATCAAGACTGCCTACGAAAGCGCGGGCTGACGACCGCATGAAAGCTGCTGGCCTAGCCGGCAATGAGCAGATAAATCCAGAATCGGGCGGCGGCTCACGTGCTGCGTATACCATTGCGACGTGACCGGGCGCGGGCACCTCGGATGACGAGAATAAATGCCACCATCACTCCCGTGACGGAGAGTGCGACTGCCGAATTCGCACCCCACGCGCGGCTCAACACGACTGTGCGTCTATCGTCGGCAATCCTTCGAACCTGCAGATACGGGCCGATTTTCAGATCGCCAAGAATGCCGAGTGGCGCGCGTAAGTGTTCCAGCAGATAGATGCCATTTGCGGTCTGAGTTACGCCCGTGGGTGACCAGAAGAAGCCGGAAGAGAAAACTGTCCGTGTCCGGCCATTGACCAGTTGCAGCAATCTTCGTTGTGCAAAGTCGGCTACCAGAATCTGACCGTCAACGCTGACGAATAGGCCCATCAGATCCTGATCCCATTGTTGCCGGGTGAGTTCACCGCTGAGCGTGCTCACCGAACCATCGGTAGCCATAGCCCGGATGCGCGCACCATCGACCAGCGCGATTCTTCCATCCGGAAGCCACGCCATTCCATCGATGCCGGAAAATCTCGCGGCACGTCCCACTCCATCAGCATAGCCGACCTTGCCGCCGGCAAGGGTATCGACCCCACCCATGTGATTGCGGCGAAGCAGGTAAAGAGAACGTCCGTCTGCCGGCGGCTTCGGCTCATAACGACTAATGGAGTAGACATCTCCGTTCTTTGCTATCAGAAACGGCTGAAGATCCAGCGCATGCTCGGAACCTGGGGCGCGAAGATCTGAGAGTCCACCGGTCATGTCCAGTCTCCACACGGTTCGACTCGATCCCGAAATGGCGACATCCGTACCGTAAACGAATCCATCGAACCCCAGCGCAAGGGCGTGCGAGTGTACGCCGCGCACAATTGGTTCCGTTCGACCATCCGGCGAAATGCGCCATATCGTGTTGGCCGGAATGTCCGCGACATAAACCCGTTCGTGCGCGTCGACAACGATCCCCCATCCTTCGTGCGCATCAAGCTTGCCGGCAGTCGCGCAGAACAAGGCGATGGTCATCAGCAGTTTCTTCCGGCCATTCCTGGCGGAGCATCGACGAATTTTCACGTCTCGCTACGATGGCGGCCCGGCTGGGATCCGGACAATGGTGGGTTTGACATGGCAATGAGGCAGGCGTGGGAGTAACGCGGCATTTGCGCGGTTCACGCAACACCGGTTAGCAGGATGCCAATACTACTGGCCGTGTTAACACGGAGATTTCCGAACCAGGGCCGGTCAGTTCCTGAGATTGAATCACGGAATGATGCGCGCCGCGCGGTTGGGAGCCCGCGCGGCTGGATTCCTAACGTCGACTCAGTAGTAGTACCCGAAGATGATGTCCATCTCGTCTTCGCTCGTCAGACCGAACTTGATGGTCGAGGTCGTCGTGTTGTTGTAGGTGACTTCGGAAGTGAGCCCCTCTCCAGCCTGAAGTATGAGTGGCTGAGCAAATATCCCGATGTTGGGATCGGCCCAGTCGGTATTTTCGTAGACGATCTCTCCGTTGCGCGGCCCTCCTGCAATTCGTATCACGAACTTTTCACCATGCTTGTGCATGTGCGAGCTGAGCATGATGATGGTCGTCGTCGTGCTCATCCTGAATGTCTTCGTGACGATCGTGCGCTGGCCAGGGGGCAGTGTGATGGACTCGTTGTTCAGGAACAGCGTGCGCGCGACTTTGGCCACCGCCGACCGGTCCACCGTGTGCAGGTTCGCGTAGACTTCGCCTGTGGCAGGAGTATTGGTGGTGTTCACGTAATGCGAATTAAGATCGATCACTGCGTTGGCTGGCAGCTCGAGTGCAACGCCGGCCGGGAATTGAAAACCTCCGGTCGGAGTCATCGAGCCACCGAAGAACACGTGATATCCCATCGGCAGCATCTTCAGGAAGTCGAGGCTTCCGTCGGGCCTCCGGATGTCTCTGATCACATCCACGGGTGGCATGACCGCCGCCGGAATGTTCGGGGTAAACGTGTACAGCTGCAGGTGATGACTGTTGGTCTTCATCCGCGTTTCAATTCGCGTGATGTAGATCGGCTCCGCGTTGCCGAGGTCCCGGCGGACGAACAGCTCACGCTCGAAACGCGGTGCGACGTCGAACGGTCCGACCTTCAGCTGGTATCCCCTCGCCGGCAACGGGAGCGGCGTGAATGGCGAGTACGATGGCCGCGTCAGGTCGTTCAGCAGGCTGGCATCAACCACCTCACCGGTTTCCGGTGCACCCGCGTTTATCCACTTCCTGACGTACTCGATCTGTCCGATGGTCAGGGACTGGCCGCCGAGCGGCATTGGTGCGCCGTAATGCCGCGTGTGGTTGGGATCCCACAGAATGAGCTTTTGATAGAGCAGGCTTTTCTGTGCATCACCGGGAACCACCCGTAAGAGGCCATCGCTGCGCGCACCAGGATCTTGCGCCTGCGCGTTCACCAGATTGCGATAGGCGGTTGCGCGGTCGAGTGAGAGTCCTGACTCCTTCGCGAACGAGTTGCCGCTTGCGTGGCAGTTCGTGCAATTGTCCGCAAAGATGCGGGTCTGGATGAGGCCGAACGTCGACGTCGGCATCTCCGGCCCGACCCCGGTATCCGCAGCACCTCCGCCGCAGCCGCTTACCCCAATCCCGGCGACAAGGAGAACCACCGAACGGAATTTTCTGATCACGCTGGCTCTCTCCTACTTGATCGGTCCGGCCTGTTAAAGACAATGGACCATTCAAGTAACACTGTGTTCCTTGCTGGCGCCATTGCGTATCATTCCTTCGACTGCTTTTAGCTGACCTGCACAGGCAGCAACGCCGTAGTTCCTGCACCTGGAGCGAACGATGCGGACACGTTACTACAGACTGACGGCACTCGTTTGTGCGTTTTCATGGTCCGGCGCCGCCGCCGCCTGACGATTGCTTCACTGCGGCGTACGATAAGACTCTGCATGCCGCGGCAGTTCTTCTGGCGCGTACCGGTGCCGGCGCTGCTGCTGCTGCCAATCGTTTCAGCATCACCCCTCGAGGCGCAACGCGGGCTCCTCTCGCCGTCCGACTCGGCGTTAATCGGCCGTATTCTGCTGGCCGAAGATCGTCGCGATCCCACAGACCGCGCGCTGGCACTCGGCAGGCGTCACTCCGATCCTCGCGTTCGCATTTTCGCGCGCCGGGCTGCCGGACGAACCCGTGACTCGGTGTTCGCCGCGCGGAACACCTTCGTTGCGCTTCCGCCGCCGCCTGCCTGGCCGGATGCCGAATGGCGCGTACGCTACCGCGCGCTCACCTTGCCAGGGGACACCTGCGCGAGGATTCGCGCGGCTTTGGAAGACAACGCCTGGCCAGTAAGGTTACGCGCGGCCGACCTGGTGACTGCCGCGTGCCGTGCTGACGATTTGCTGATCGCCAGTCTCCGCGGGTGGATCGACTCGATGCCGCCTGACGTGTCGCGCCGCAGCCGGAACTCCGTCTCGTGGCACGCGGCTGCACACGCGATGGTGGCAATCAGCAAACTGCGGCCGAGTGAGGCAGCAACACAGGTTCAACAATTTTCCCGGCACCGTCAGTGGCAACTGCGACTCTACTCGGCGCGAGCCGCCGCGATATTGGGCGATCTCGTAACTCTTCGCATGCTGGCGCGGGACACTGACCCCAACGTGCGCGAAGCGGCGATAGATGGACTTGCCAAGCTGACAAAAGAGACAGACACCGACATTTTTATCGCTGCCTTGAGCGCAAACTCAGCGCAGGTCGTGCGAGCAGGAGCACTCGCTCTGGCCGGTTCAACCCATGCGGGGGCGAGGGTAGCCGCCAACGCTGCGTTCCACAGGTGGGTGAAGCGCGCTAACGCCTCGGAGAGGGATGTGCGCATTGCTCTCCTCGCAGTGGCGGGCCGTCCGGCGAGCGACGACCGCCCTCCAACAGGGAGGGGAGTGCTCCCGCCGGAAGCCGTTGCGCTGGCGCTTGGCGCTGACGTCCGCCTGCGGGTCACCATGGCTCCCACCAGTGGCGGTGGCAGTTTCACCGTGCGACTGCGCGGCGACGTGGCACCGATGATGGCGGCACGGATTCTACAACTTGCGCGGGCAGGTTATTACAACGGCCTCACCTGGCATCGCGTGGAGCACGATTTCGTGATTCAGGGCGGCAGTCCCGGTGCGAATGAGTACGCAGGAAGCGATCGATACTTCAGAGATGAGCTCGGCACGGTTCCGCATGTAAGAGGCACCGTCGGCATGAGCACTCGTGGTCACGACACGGGAGACGCGCAGTGGTTCGTGAACCTGAGAGATAATCTGAGGCTGGGACGGGATTACACAGTCTTTGCCGAAGTTGTGGAGGGAATGGATGTCGTCGACGGTATCCTCGAGGGCGACGTCATCGCAACCATCGCCCGATGACCGTGTGACGAAACTGTCATTTCGTCCATATAACCCGGCAGACGCCGCTGGCTGTCTTGCACTCTTCGACAGCAACGTGCCGGCTTTCTTCGCGGCTAGCGAGCGCGCGGATTATGAATCGTTCCTCGCGCTGCCGTCGTGCCCGTATCTCGTTGGACATGTGCAGGACGGGACTCTCCGAGCGTGCGGTGGTTATTTCATCGAGCCCGATTCGTCGTCAACCGCCGGTCTGGCCTGGGGAATCGTGGATCGTGGCTGGCAGCGGCGTGGGCTCGGGCAACAACTGCTCGCAGTGCGTGTTGTCGCTCTGCGCGAGCTGCCGCTTCTTCAGGATGTGGTCATCAGGACGAGTCAACATACCGAGGGCTTTTACGCTCGCGCGGGATTCCGCACGACACGCTCCGAGCGCGACGGCCATGCGCGGGGAATCGATCTTGTCGAGATGCGGTGCCGGCTGGATTCGCTCGATGTGGCTTGGGCGTAGTCACCCGGCGCCAACCCGGAACTCCGTTACCCTGCTCAATGTGAACCACTCGATGTCGCCTGCGCGGGTGCGCGTTCTCACTCTGGTGGCGATGATTGCGTTCGCGGGCAATTCCCTTCTCTGCCGACTGGCGTTGAAAGGCACCGGCATTGATCCAGCCAGCTTTACTTCGATCAGAATCATTTCCGGCGCTGTGTGTCTCTGGTTCATCACGCAGGTACGCGGTGGCGCGCACGGCGCTTCGGGCAGCTGGCTCTCTGCGTTTGCCCTCTTTGTGTATGCAGCCGCCTTCTCGTTCGCATATGTCAGTTTGACGGCCGGCACCGGCGCCTTGCTGCTTTTTGGTGCGGTACAGGTAACGATGATCGGCTACGGTTTCTGGAATGGAGAGCGAATCCGGGGGCCGCAGGCGATTGGCTTCCTGTTGGCGTTCGGCGGTCTACTGGGCCTCCTGTTGCGCGGGATTTCGGCCCCTCCTCTGCAGGGTTCCGCATTGATGCTCGGCGCTGGTGTCGCCTGGGGCGTTTACTCCCTACGCGGCAGAAGTTCCGGCGACGCTACTCGTGCTACTGCCGGAAACTTTCTGCGGGCCGTGCCGTTCGTTGCGGTGCTGAGCGCGGCCACGCTTCCTTCTGTTTCGCTCAATGGCACCGGCATGCTTTACGCGGTCTTGTCCGGTGTGCTGGCCTCGGGGTTGGGGTATGTCATCTGGTACACAGCCCTGCAGGGACTGAGTGCGAGCAGTGCGGCTACGGTGCAGCTCAGTGTCCCGGTTCTCGCGGCGGCAGGCGGAATTATTTTCCTTGGGGAGCAACTTTCTGCACGACTGTTCATAGCGGCCACCGCAATACTGGGCGGCATTGCGTTGACCATCCTCGGCGAGCGAAAGTCGAGCTGACAAGGTGACTGTTGCAGCTTTGGGCCGGGTCCCACGGCGGTCGGGGAAACAACGGAGGAATTATTGATGAAGATGATACACGCCATCCCGGCACTGCCGGCCAGCGACATGGAACGGAGCGCTGCGTTCTACCGCGACAAACTTGGCTTCACTGTCGTATTTCAGGATGACGGTTTCACGAAGCTTCTCCGCGACAGGGTCGAACTTCACCTCTGGCTCGCGAATGACGAGAGCTGGCGCGGCCGCGACGGAACGCAGCCGGTGGTGTCCGGGGCCGAGTCGTTCATCGCCGGCACCCACAGTTGTCGAATCGCGGTCGAGGGTGTGGATGAACTCTACAGCGGCATCCAGTCGTTCGGCATCCTGCATCCGAAGGGGCACATCGAGAACATGCCGTGGGGTACGCGCGACTTCGGCGTTCTGGACCCAGACGGGAATCTGCTCACGTTCTTCGAGTCAGTGAGCGGCGCTTAAGGTGATTGTGTTCGTTCGGCTTGCGCCATCGAAGTACGAGGTTGACGTGATGCGGGCGGTGTTCCGCTATCAGTCAATATGCCAGAGATGGGCGGGAGTGGCGAGGTTGGGGCGAAGCAGTACTGCTTTGAGATGCGATATTCGAGCAACTTCACTACGTTCACCATCCGCCAGCCCGCCCTGAAGAGGGCCGACGGACTGCCTGGAGACTCACCAGACCGTTAGACCCGCCGTTTCCCTCGCAGGAGCCAATGCGGCCGAACGGCGAAGGCTATGCCTAGTGCGAACCCTGTACCCAACGCCGGGGTGACAGTATACAATGTTGACGCGGGCGGGCCTCAGGACACCTATAGCTGGGAGGATTTGCAGTATGGGCCTGCCGGTTTGCGGACGAGGCCCGTCGTTTGGGTTGCTGCCGGGAAGCACGCCAATTATCGGTCAAAGTCAGCGTGCGACGCCGGCGGCTCTTATTTTGACACATGCGACCGACCAGAGCCCAATCGGCCAATTTTGGTGTCATCGGTGAGATGAAATTGCACAGAAGGGGCGATTGAAATTGCTCATTTTCTCTTGTTCAGCTGGCGGGGGTTGGAAAGGTTCTTCTCACCTCCGTCCGGTCAATCAGCCACGTTGCGTCTCCCGGTTTAGCGGAGGCGCCTGTGTACGGATGGGAGATGCTTGTGTTACTCAAACACCTGCTGGAAGAAGGACTCAAGAAGACAGCCATCGCCGAGCGGCTGGGAGTGAGCCGGCGGGTTGTGCATCACTGGATAAAAACCGGCCAGCTCGAGCTTGATCTCAGTAATGGTGCACCATCGGCCCGGCAGCGGTTTCAGGGCCCACCAAAGCTTGAGCCGTACAAGGAGATAATTCGCGCCCGGCTCGAGAGCTATCCCGAGCTTTCTGCGGTCCGGCTCTTCGAGGAATGCCGGGCGGCAGGCTATCCCGGTGGCCAGAGTCAGCTGCGACGCTTTGTGCGAGAGTTAAGACCGAGACCGCCGATTGAGGAGGTCGCCCGCTTCGAGACGCCCGCGGGGGTGCAGGGCCAGGTGGATTTCGCTGAATTCAGATTCCCCTGGGGAAAGCGATACGCCCTTCTCGTAGTCCTCGGCTACTCGCGTCTTCTCTGGCTTCAGTTCTATCCCAGGCAGACCATGCAGGTGGTGATGCGCGGCCTCGAGGAGGCTTTCGCCTATTTCGGCGGAGTGCCCGCTGAGCTGCTATTCGATCAGATGAAGGCAGTGATCATCGACGACAAGCGAGCCGGAGGAGGAAAGCTCTTCGAGAATCCGGAGTTCCTGCGTTTTGCGAATCACTGGGGATTTCGAATCAGGGCATGCCGGCCGTACCGAGCGAAGACAAAGGGTAAAGTCGAGCGGCCGATCCACTACGTCCGCCACAATTTCGCTTATGGCCGGGAATTTATTGGCGACGCCGATCTCAATGCGGATGCTCTGACATGGCTTGTACGCACAGCCAATGCGCGTGAGCACGGTACCACGCACGAGGTGCCGAGGGAGCGATTCGAGCGCGATGAGCGAGCAACACTTCTTGCACTCGCCTCGCGTCCATACCAATCACTCGTCCTCCTGCCGGAGCGGCTCACTGCCCGGCAAGAGCCGAAGCCGGTGATTGCAAATATCATCGCCAATATCTCGGTGGAGCGCCGTCCACTGGCCGCGTACGCTCGCCTGAGCGAAGGGATCAACCATGGGATCAGTGAGGTAGTCCGCTCATGAGCCAAGCGTCAATCAAACCAACAGCCCCGTCGCTTCGTGACCGGCTCCGCGCGCAGCTCGCCGATCTCAAGATGCCGGGCGCGCTTGAAGCACTCGACACCCTGCTCAGCGAGGTGGACAGCGGCAAGCTCCAGGCTCCGCAGGCAATGGAGCAGCTATTGGGCGCCCAGATCTCGCTCAGGAACAACCGCCGGCTCGTGGCCGCTATGCGCTCATCCCGTCTTCCCGCGGTCAAGATGCTCTCCGATTTCGACTTCAGCTTCCAGCCGTCTCTAAAACGGGAACAGGTCGAGAGCCTGCACACACTTGGATTCGTCGAGCGAAAAGAGAACGTGATACTCCTCGGCCCACCCGGTGTGGGCAAGAGCCACCTGGCGATCTCGCTCGCGATCGCCACGGCGCAGAGCGGGCGGCGAGTGTACTACGGCACCCTTGCCGATCTCATCACTTCACTCGAAGAGGCTCAGCAGTCGGGTCACTTGGGCCACCGGCTTCGGACGCTCGTCTTCCCGAGCTTGCTGGTCGTGGACGAGATCGGCTACCTGCCGATCAGCCGCACCGGAGCCATGCTCTTCTTCCAGCTGATGAGCCGCCGCTACGAGCATGCATCAACAGTGCTGACGTCGAACAAAGGCTTCGAAGAATGGGGCGAAATCTTCGGTGACGAGGTAATGGCGAGCGCCCTCATAGACCGGCTCGTACACCACTGCCACATCGTCAATATCAGGGGCAACAGCTACCGGATGCGGCATCACTCAGATATTTCGGCGGCGCTCCAGAAGGACTTGGCAGAACTCCCCCAACGCACACGGCGTCGAACCCGCCAGGAGGTGCCGACGCCGTAACGGTCCGTCACCCAAAAGTGAGCAATTTCGATCGCTGAAAGTGTGCAATTTCAATCGCTGTTGACAATTTTGGAGGTGTTGCCGAACGCGAATGTCGGAAGGTCTAATGTGCGGATTATAGACGAAGTGGGTAGCCGTTACGGGTTGTCAGGCGTCGAAAGATATTGGGGACCCAGAAACTATTATTTTCTGGGTTGGTACGAAAGAAGCAGCGCCGGCTCTGCCAATACGACAGCCTATGGCGAGCTACTAAGGTTTTGGAGCTTTGATTAATTGTCGTTGCACTTTGGAAAGGCGTCAGAAGGGTACGGCTCACTCAGCGCTATTGGAGACTCTGGCGCGGGAAATCTGGTGCGCGGATGCGTCGGCGGGTTTACGCAGCCTAAATTTCTCTTGGCCCGCGTCCACGTGCGCTAATCCAACCCTGATAACCCACTGCCACGCACCCACAATGCCAAACACTCATTGTCGTCCGCGCTGGCGCTGCTTTCAAACGGTTGCTGCTCTGTTGCTGGGCTTGGCGGCATGCAGCGAGCCAACGGCGACTGCGAGGAGCTTGAGCGGCGAATACGTGCTTGAGATGCTCGACGGCGTTCGAATGCCGGCCCTGGACCCGAATTTCCTCACTTGCCCAGGGGCTGTCCGCTACGGCGTACTCTTCCTCAGCCTGCGGTCAAGCCAACTTCCCGAAACCTATTTTTGGGACGCCGTTGACGGGAGTACCTGCGACACCTTCGTTCCCCCAGCAGCGCCGCGGGTAATCGTTGCCGATGCCGGTTACTGGTCCGCCACCAAGAGCCGCGTAAACTTCCGGTCAAACAGCTCTTATCGGCAGGGCAATTACAGCAGCACCGTGGAGCAGGACGATTCTGCGCCGCTTCTGGAGTTCAGTGTTGGCGGACACACCATGAGGTACCGACGCGGGCGGGAGTTAGATTATTCCACTGGTTCACTCACCATTTCGGTACGCGAGTCGAATGGTAGCTTCGTGAACGGCGCCGTTTTCCAGTTCAGATCGGCTGACGGATTTGTCAGTAACGGAGTCACCAACAACGATCGCGCTTTCGGCACCGGCACACGGACCGGTGTCCAACTGGGAATTCACACAAAGCTGCCGACGGGATACTCATTCGCGCCGGGACAGGATAACCCAGTGCTTCTCCTGGCGAGCCCGCGCGATACCGTTGTGATTCGAGCGGTCAGATCTGGCAGCTAACGCTATCTGACCGTCTGGTCTAACGCTGACTACGCGGTAGTCGCAGGTTTCCTCTCCAGCAGTTGCGGAAATGCCGGGTCACTTCTGACTGAATTCAGATCCGCATCGTGTTCGGTCCACCTCCAGTGACCGAAGCCGCTGGTCGATCGGCTTGCAGAGGGCGTCGATCGCCTCGGCTGATTGGCCCTCCATCGCGAACGCGCAGCCAATGTGGTAGAGCACCGACGGATCATCCGGATTCATCTCGAGCGCACGTCGATTCCACTCCCGCGCCTTGTCCGACTCGCCGAGCGCGGTGAGTGACATCGCTCCCATATAGAGTGCGCGCGGCTCGTCGGGGTTAGCTCGAGGTGCTTCCTCGCAGTGGCGTAGGTGCGGCGCGATGCCTGGATCGACTTGTCATCCTGCCCGAGGGCGCTGTAGGTCGTTGCGAGAAGCGCGATCGAGGCGTAGTCGTCCGGCCTCACGGAAATCGCTCGCTCGAACGACTTGGCGGCATCCTCGTTACGACCCTGCGCAACGCATGAGCGGGCGTAGAATAGGCGGCCTCGACGTTCGGCGTGTGCACCTGTTCGATCGCGCTTCTCATTCCTCACCGCGCGCGTCGTGATCGGTCGGATTCTTGAGCATCAGCACCGGACGCCGGGCGGACGCGCGGGGCCCACCGGAGGGTTCGACGTGTTTCATCCCGCTGACTTTTGATCCAGGGAGCGTGTTCGACAAAGTACGCGCGCCGGTGAAGGTGACACTGAACGGGTACACTTATCGGAGCACGACCGCCTTGATGCGTCGCACCGCCGCGTGATTGCGATCACTGTCCATGCCGGTTGTAATACGCCCAGAGCCGGGTCATCAGCTGCGCCATCGCGCTGGTCGACCGACTGCCGCTCGTTTCGTGTGAATTCGTCACTCCCATCACCGAGACGCCGCGATCCAGTGCCACCTGAATCCGTGCATAGTTGAGGGTGTTGGACCCATCGTGCTCCACGCCGCGGCCCATCGCCCATGCGGCCGAGCTCGTCAACCAACCGGATGCGTAGTTCGCGCCGGACTGAGAAGTCGTATTGATGCGCGCAATCGCCTGCGGTACGAGCGCGGATTGTCCCTGGTCTGCTCTCATGATTTCCTGAACCACCTTACCCCATGCATCGAGCGACCAGTGCGAGCGTCCGGCCGCTGAGAGATATGGAGGATTGTCAAGCGTCGGAAACTCGATCCAGCCGCTGCCGTTTCGCTGATGCCCGACCGGATTCTGGGCCGCGGGGGCGGGACCCCACCCAAACGCCGTGATTCCCAGCGGAGAGAGGAGACGAACCTCCATGACTGTTTCCCACGGGCTGCTCAATGCGCGTTCGACCATATTCGCCGCGATCATGAAGCCAACGTTCGAATAGGTGTACTGACCGACACCACCGCCGGTTGGCATCATCGCAGTCGCCCACGACGCGATCGCCGCGCGCTGAGCGGTCAGCTACCCTGATCCCGCAACGGAAGATGGATTTGGTACGTTGGGAATGATGCCACCAATGTGGCCAAGCAGCTGCCGCAGCGTGACGTCGCGATACTCCGCTCGCATCGTGCCGGAAAGTTCGGGATAGGCTTGAGCCAGCGTGGTCGACCAGCTGATGGCACCTTGAGCGACGGCGATACCAGCGACATGGGCAGTAATCGCTTTGAGGTTGGAACCGATGTGCCACATGTCGTTGATGGTAACCGGCGCAGCAGCGCTGGCACGGCGGCGCCCGCTAACGGCGCTTCCAAACATCCCTCCGCCCCGGGTGACGATTGCTCCGGAGAGTGCGGGAAGATCGTACGTCTGGCGAACCGATTCCACAATCGCCGCAAGAAAACCCGCTCGGGTATCGATCGTTATGGAAGCTGATGCCGACTTCCCTTCAGAGGTCGCCGTAATCGAAGCAGTGCCACTGCCAGCGCCAACAATGGCGCCGGCGGTCGAGACGGTCGCGATCGCGTCGCTCCCGCTAGTCCAGACGATTGTTCGGCCGGTGAGCGCATTCCCCTGCGAGTCGCGCGCAGTCGCCTGAATAGTGGCCGTGCGCCCAACCTCCAGTTCGGCGGGTGCGCCGTTCAGCGTAACGGAAGCGACCGCGACAACCGGCGGTGGAAGCGGAAGCGGCGGCGACGCGGGATCCGATCCGTTACAGGCCACAACCAAGGGCGCAATCAGCGCCAGCATAAAAATGCGAGTCATCGCATACCTCATCAGATAGCGAAGTTTGTCCCGGTCGCGAGGCAGGACTGTCGCTATTGCGTCAATCCAATTGTATGGCTGACGTACCCGGTACGCAACGGGCCCTCGGCGAGGCGGCAGCCCTTGTCAATCCGGTAAGCGTGCGAGTTCTGTTAGTCGTCACAACCCAGGTCCGGCAAGGACATATTTCACCGGCCAACCCATACGTTTCAGCTGAAACGTTCAATCCGGAATCGTTCATGCGCATTGCCCCGGCTTCGCCACGCGTCGCCTCGACCCTTGAAGACGGCCTGCATGAAATCGATCGGTTTCAGACGACCGCCCGGCGCTTGTGCGTCCGACGTGCCAGGCAGTGAAAATCGGCGCTCGTGCCCCCGCGTCGTTGTTATCGGGGCCGGTGCAGCGGGATCGATGGCAGCCATCTTTGCTGCAACCGGTGGTGCAGAAACAATTCTGCTCGAACGCACCCGCGATGGCGGCAGAAAGATTCTGATAAGCGGGGGCGGACGATGCAACGTGCTGCCCATGCGCGTTGATGAGTCGCGTTTCGTCACTGACTCATCTCCGAACTCTCTGCGCAAGATTCTGCGCTCGTGGCCACTTGCCGGGCAGATCGACTTCTTCCAGAATGAGTTGCGCATTCCACTCGCCGAGGAGCCGCAGTCCGCAAAGCTTTTCCCTGTTTCAAACAGAGCTCGCGATGTGCGGGACGGTCTGCTCGCTTACGCAACGCGCGCCGGCACCACGATCCGGAACGAGACCATCGTGACCGGCTTCGCACCCGCGAAAGACGGATGGCTGATTGAATCCGAAAGTTCACCAGCGATTGAATGCGATGCTGTCATCGTCGCTACCGGCGGTCTCTCGGTACCGAACACCGGAAGCGACGGTCTTGGCATTCGAGAGCTGTTGCGACTCGGCCACACGATAAATCCGGTCTACCCTGCGCTCACGCCGCTCACGTCGGCGGGCGAATCGCCCTTTGCCGGCCTGAGTGGCGTTTCACTGCGCGTGACGATCACTGCGCGCGACGACGTGACCACGCGTTCGGCAACAGCAACGGGCGGCTTTCTGTTCACGCACAAAGGTTACAGCGGTCCAGCCGTGCTCGATGTCTCCCACGTTGCCGTGCGTTCGCGAGCGGAAGCGAACGGCTCGGCGCGCGTGACCGTGCAGTGGACGGAGCTCGATGCCGCCGCATGGGAAACCGCGCTGCAACCGCACGGCAATCGGACACTGGCGGGAGCTGTTCGAGCCCATCTTCCTGATCGTCTGGCTGGCGTACTCATCGGGCTGGCCGGCTGCGATCCCGCGCGCTCGCTGGCGGAGCTCCGTCGTGACGAACGCGTTCGCGTAATCAATGCACTGGTTGCATGCCCATTGCCGTGGAGCGGAGACGAGGGCTACCGGAAAGCGGAAGTGACTGGGGGCGGGATCAATCTTGCAGAAGTGGATCCGCGGACGATGGAGAGCCGCCGGCATTCCCGATTGTACATCTGCGGTGAAGTGCTCGATGCGTTCGGCCCGGTTGGCGGTTACAACTTCCTGTGGTCGTGGGCCACTGGCCGTCTGGCCGGGATTAGTGCTGCACGCAGAACAGCTACAGCCAGCCCTTCGCCCGGGCTATCCGCGACGCCTCCACGCGGTTGATGGCGCCAACCTTGGTCATGGCGTCGGATAGATAATTCCGCACCGTGCCTTCCGATAACCTGAGTGCCGCGGCGATGTCGACAGTCGCCTTCCCTTCCCCCGCCAGGCGCAAGGCCTGGCGCTCTCGATCGGTCAAAGGGTCCGCTTCATCCCAAGCTCCGGCCGCAAGCTCGGGATCAATAGCCCGAAGCCCGGAATGCACGCGTCGCACTGCATTCGCCAGCATGTCACACGGGCTGTCCTTGAGGAGATACCCCGACACGCCGGCCTCGAGCGCGCGTCGCAGATAGCCTGATCGGGCGAACGTCGTCACGATTACCACCCGCGTCGCAGCGCCCTCGCGCTGCAATGCCGCCGCCACCTCGAGCCCGGTCATCTCCGGCATCTCGATATCGGTGAGAAGGACATCGGGGCAATGCTGTCGCGTAAGCGAGATTGCCTCCGCCCCATTGCGAGCGGTGGCGACGACCTCAATGTCACTTTCGGTTTCGAGCAACGCAGCCAGAGCGCCCAGCACCATGCCCTGGTCCTCGGCGACTATAATGCGAATCATGCGACGACTGATATCGCGACAGGCCTGCTGTCTGCGGTAACCGGTTCATCCTTTTGCAATGGTGCATCGGGAAGCTCGATCGTGAGCAGCGTGCCATTGTGGCGATCAACTGAAAACTCTCCCCCAATCGCCGCGACCCGCTCACGCATTCCCGCGAGCCCATTCCCGTCGAGCGCGCGTTTCCAGGTTCCGTCATCCGCAATCATCAACCGTCTCGCGCTATCGTCTCTTGACAGCGTAATCGAACAGAATTTCGCACGCGAGTGCCTGACGACGTTGGTGACCCCTTCACGAACTGCCAGTGCGAGCACCGCTTCCTCGGCAGGCGTCATCTCGACTTCCTCGATTGCGACGCGCGCGGTGATGCCGCCCGCCGCCAGCATCTGCTGTGCGCTGGCAACTGCTCGAGCGAAGCCGGCATCACGGTAACCACCGATTGCTGCCCGCACTTCGACAAGAGCCTCGCGCGAGATTCGCTCAACGTCCCGGATTTCAGCGATCGCCCGCTCAGGATCGCGGTCCGCGAGCTTGGATGCCAGCGATGACTTGAGGGTGATCAGCGAAAGTGTGTGACCCAGAAGGTCGTGCAGATCGCGAGCGATTCGCTCCCGTTCCGCAACCGTTGCCAGGTGTTCGACCTCGTCCCGGGCCATGCGCAACTCGCCGTTTGCATACCTTACTGAAGCCCCGTGCGAATTGACTCCGCCGACCACCCAGATGAAGACTGCCGCCCACGCCCATTCCAGCAGCGGAAGCTGGAGAGCGAACGCCTCTGCGACGACTATGACGGTAAGCAGACCGAGCAGCTGGGCCACCCGACGCGTGTGACGCTGTGTGCCGAAAAATGCGGCGGCATAAATGAAAAGGACAAATCCGGAGCTGTTCCACGGGACGAGCAGCGCACCAAGTGCAGCGATGGCGCCAGCGATAGCAGAGGCTTCTGCACCTCTCGCCCAGTACCCACGAAAGTACAACGGCAGAAAGGCGAGCCCAACGATCGAAGTGAGCGCCCACGTATGAGCAGGCGCACCAGCGATGGCCGGCTGGAGAAACAGTGTCGGGAAATAGACCAGCCAGGCGTACGGCGTCCACCCGAGATAATTGTCCTCGGGAAGAAGCCGGAAGCTGCGTTTTCCAGGCGGAGGCGTGGTCATCGATCAGCCGTATGTCTTTCCTTCATCGCGCCGGTAGGCAACTGTCGCGAGGATCGTGAACAGAATGGCGAATCCGGCGAGCGCACCTATGTGGACCCATCCATTCGAAGCCGTTGGAATTCCGATGACGTTCAGCGCCAGCCGACCCAGATGATAAGGTGGCAGAAACTGGGCAAAAGTGCGGAGAAATGAGGGAAGCATTTCCGCCGGAATGAATAAACCCGAAAGAAACGCGCTTGGCAGATAGACTGCGTTAACCACAGCTGGCGCAGAATTTGGTCCCACCAGATACGCGACCATGATGCCCGCTGCGCAGAACGGAATCCCGCCGAACATCAGCACGAGCATCAGCAACCCCCACTGGGATGCCTGCAGCCGGACGTGTCCAAAAACAGCGCCCATCAGACAGAGCAGTGTCACAAGAAGTGCGCTGAACAGGATAGTCATTGCGTACTTTCCGAAGAAGTACGCCGGTATGGGCATCGGACTGGCGCGCTTGACGGCGAGCCAACCCTGCGCGCGCTCGGTCGACACACCGATCCCCAGCGAAAAAAGGGCAATTCCAATCACGCCGAATGCTCCGTATGTCCCGAGCAGATACGTCGTCATCGGAAACGACGCGGATTTTGTGGGAAGCACCAGCGCAAACAGCGCATAGAACATCATCGGAAAGCCGAGGCTGGGAATGAAGAATGCCGGAAGACGAAGCAGCTTGAGCAGTTCGTACTTTGCCTCACGCAGGTAGATACGTGCAGAGGCTCCGAGCGAGAGGCCCGTCTCGGAAACGGGCACCACCCGCTGCTGAGTGCTCTGGAGACGCACAGTCATGCAGCTTCCTCTTTGTTGATCAATGCCATGAACGCGTCTTCGAGGCCGACACTCGTCACCTCCAGATTGGACAGAGATGCATCGCGGTGGAAAAGCTCTCTCAATACCTGCTCGGCCGCCGAGGCTATGATTTCGGTGCGGTCGCCTTCCCGCGAAACGCTGCTGACGCCGGCAATTTTGTGGATTTCGTCAGGGCTCAGATCGGTAATGCAGCGAATGCGCCTGCCTGAGACGCGCCCCTTGATCTCGGTGGGCGTTCCGTCGGCAACGATGCAACCGCGATCGATCACGATGATTCTGTCGGCCAGAGCGTCCGCCTCTTCCAGATAGTGCGTCGTGAGCAGGACAGTTCGTCCAAGTGAGACATAGGCGCGGATTTGTTTCCAGAACGCACGGCGCACCTCGACGTCGAAGCCAAGGGTTGGCTCGTCGAGAAACAGCAACTCGGGATCGCCGCACAGTGCGATGGCGAAGAGTACCCGCTGTCGTTGTCCGCCGGAGAGCTCGCCGAATTTCTTGTCCTCGATGCCTTGCAGTCCGCCGAGCTCGACGACGGCCTTCACCGGCAGTGGCGACGGATAGTATCCGCGAAACTGATCGATATGTTCGCGAACGCGCAGAGTCTCCGGGACTTTGCCCACCTGAAGCATCGCTCCGATTCTCCGACGATTGCTGGCCTTCCGCGGATCTCCGCCAAACAGCGTGGCTGTCCCGCTCGTGGGCGACGATAGGCCGAGCAGCAGCTTCACAGCTGTGGTTTTGCCTGCGCCGTTCGGCCCCAGCAGGGCAAGCACGCGTCCGCACTCGATGTCGAACGTCACTTCACTCAGAGCGAGTGTGGTTCCGTATCGCTTCGTTGCGCAATCGAGACGCGCGACAATTTCAGCCTCTGCGTTCATCGAAGAGAGATCTGGTCAATCTGCATGCTGAATGGTCCTGGCGCGGGACCTCCGGCAAACACGAATCCCATGATGTCACGGCCGTCGACGCCGTCGAACGACGCAAACGAAAAGTCATACTCCTTCCAGTTTGCGCCGGCGACGAAACTCTGAACCAGTGGCTGCATGCCCTTTCCCTGTGAGAACATCATGATCCTGTAGGTCTTGCCGTCGCCTCTGGCCCAGAAACGAACGCCCTTCGCCGCGCTCAGATTCGCCGGCTGCATTGGCTGCGAGCCGGTCATGAACATCACCCCTCCCCATGCGTACGGAAGCGGGCCAACGATATTGCCAGACACACCGAGGTGCTTCGGCGTGGCGATGGCGCCCCCGTCGAGCACCTTGATCTTCGTGGTTGAGGACCCGCCTGCCATCTGATCAGTCGAGACGAGCCAGCCTGAGCCGAACGATGCTTTGGTGCTGCCGTCGTCGAAGTCGCTGATCAGTCCGACACCAATTGTTTTCGCTGAAGCGGCAGCTGCGGGGGCCAGAGATGCGGCATACGCTTTTCGATCGAATCGGACGCCCCCTTTCCATACGCCTTCGATATTGCGCGTTGCGGCGATGTTAATGGCGGGATTCCCGGAGACGAGCAGCAGATCTGCCCGCATGCCAGCGGCGATGCGACCGCGGTCGCGCAGTGAGAATGCGCGGGCCGGCGCGCTGGTGGCGGCGGCAAGTGCCTGAGTATTCGACAGGCCCGCGTTGACGAGCAACTCGAGCTCGCGGTGAAGTGCAATGCCATGAGCAGTGCCGGGATTCGGCGCATCGGTGCCTGCGAGAATTGGAACCCCCGCCGCGAGTAACTGGCGGATGGTCGCATGAGCTGGCGCTACGCTGCGCGCCGGCGCTGACTTCGGAAACGGGAACGCTCCTCTGATTGTTGCCATGCTCTGCTGGGACACAAACGCCTTGAACTGCGGATCGTCGGCAAGATCGCCCGCTCCAGACTTTCCGCTGATGCTCGTAAGAACCGTAAGTGTGGGAATGATAAAAGTCTTGTGTCGCGCGGCGAGCTTTCCGAAATTCGCTTCCGGCGCGCGATCGGAGAACAGGTGGACAAGTCCGTCGGCTCCAGCTTCGATTGCGATGCGGGCATCCGCCGCGGAGCCGGTGTGTACGACTGCCAATTTTCTGCGCCGGTGCGCTGCCCCGATGAGCGCGGTGAGAGTCGCGTGTGAGAGCGTCGGAGTGTTCATCCCGTAAACGTGGCCGTCATCGAAGACGATCTTGATGTAGTCGGATCCTTCGCGGATGCGCGCATCCACCCACGACTGCGCCGAATCGGGCGACGAGATCGTGGGAATCGCAAAGCCGTATTCAGTGCCGTGCCCCTTTGGGGCGGTGGCGAGTGTGCCGGCTGAGAAAATGTCGGCGCGGGATGCCGCGGTGCCCGCCCTCTGCTCGGCGCGAAGCCGTGCGGCCTCGCTTACGACGGTGAACATGTCGAGCTCCGTAGTCACACCGAACGCCAGCGCCTGCGTTAGCGCATCGCCGAAAACATGGGTATGCGAGTCGATCAGTCCGGGAAGTAGCGTCTTGCCCGTACCGTCGACGATTGACGCGCCGGCTGGAGCTGCGATGGACATAGCAACTCTGACAATCTTCCCGCCGGAAATCAGAACGTCGCGTATTCCGAGGGTTCGCGAACCGTCGAACACGTTGACTTTGCGGACGAGAGTGGTTGGAACTGCCGGCTGGGCAGCAAGGTTGCGTGCAAGCGACATTATGAGAATTCCGAGCGACAGCATAATGGCGCTGGATAGTTTCGTGCGAATGCCCAGAGACATGGGTTCATATCCGGAAAATGTTTGTGCGTCTGCGATTGCGATACAGCGCTTGCTAAGCATGTGGACAGCCGGGACTTCCGGTCAGTGAGGGGTGTCAGATATCGGTGGTGACATGTGTCATCCATCCGCTTGCCGTCGCCGGCCTGACCAGTTACCGTCCACTCACTGCCCGCCGAATCGACATGCCGCCGCGACCAAAGTCGGAGACAACCAGAAAAGTTGTCGGTAGTCCTTTTCTAACCCGCGTCGCACTCCGCGAAGATCGAACGGTGCCGGGAGTGCATCCATTCACCCTCCCGATTCTGGCCGACGGCCTCGCTCTCGAATTCACCACGCCAGTGACGTTCTTCGTTGGTGAAAACGGGTCGGGCAAGTCGACGCTTCTAGAGGCTCTCGCCTGGAGCACCGGCTTCGGCATGCACGGCGGCAACCGGGATCACCAGTTCGCCGACGGCACCGAAGGACACGCACTCGGCCGCGCACTCCGTTTGAGCTGGCGCCAGCGAAGCACCGACGGATTCTTTCTGCGCGCGGAGACGCTCCATAGTTTCACGACGCAGCTTGAATCCGCCGAGAGTACCTGGAGCCGGTACGGCGGAAAGTCGTTCCACGAGCGGTCGCACGGCGAGGCGTTTCTCGCGCTGTTCGAGCATCGTTTCGAGGATGGACTTTACCTTCTTGATGAACCGGAGGCGGCACTGTCGCCGCAGCGGCAACTTGCCTTTCTACGAATCGTCCATGACCTCGCGTCGCAGCGAATTGCACAGTTCATTGTCGCTACGCACTCGCCGATACTTCTAAGCCTGCCAGGCGCGACGGTATTGAGTTTCGATTCGGGAGAGATCACAGCGGTTGACTACCGCGAAACGGAGCACTTCACCCTCACCCGCGATTTTCTGAACGCGCCTGAGCGTTTCTTCCGTCACTTGTTTGCGGAAGGTGATGTCGGCCTGCCGGAGGATGCATAGAATTCGGCTCCGTCTGGCGCGACTTGTTGCGCCCAGGCTTGCGACTGATCTTCATCGGAACAGCCTCTTCTCTAATCGCCAGGGTCTTCTTGTATGAAGTGCTTCGAGTTCCACACCGCGCATTCCGTCTCGCTGGCGCTTCTTTTTGCGGCAGGCGTGGCCTCAGCGGGCGCGCAACCTTCAGATTCCGCGCTCCTGTCGAGCTCTCGCTGGCGGAACATCGGTCCCGCCAGCATGGGTGGGCGGGTAGTGGATATCGAAGCGCTCGATTCGGCATTTGCGACGGTTTATGTCGCCTCGGCGTCAGGAGGAGTGTTCAAATCAGTGAACGCCGGGAATACATGGGAGCCCATATTTGACAATTATCCCTCGGCGTCGATCGGAGATGTCGCGGTCTTTCAACCGAATCCGAACATCGTCTGGGTCGGGACCGGCGAAGCCAACAATCGCAACAGTGTGGCGTGGGGCGATGGCATCTACAAATCCGCCGACGCCGGCCGGACGTTCCGCAACATGGGCCTCGGAACGACGCATCAGATCGCGCGCGTTGTCACGCATCCATCGAATCCGGACATAGTCTACGTCGCCGCCATCGGCCACCTCTGGGGGTATACCGGCGATCGCGGTCTTTTCCGCACTACCAACGGCGGCACCACCTGGGCGAAGCTGGGTGGCGGCCTTCCCGCTGACAAACGGGCGGGCGCGATCGAGCTGGTGATGGACCCGACAAATCCGAACGTCCTTTACACGGCACTCTACGACCGACTTCGAAAACCCTGGACTTTCACCAGTGGCGGCAAGACTGGCGGCATCTATAAATCCACCGACGCCGGCGCAACGTGGACAAGGCTCACCCGCGGCTTACCTCCCGGAGAAACCGGACGTATCGGCCTCGCGATTTCCCGACAGAACCCGCAGATCGTCATGGCGATCGTCGAAGCTGCACAGACCAACGACCTCGCCCAACCGGGCTCCGGCATCTACCGCTCCGAAGACGGCGGCAACTCCTGGACATACGTCAACACCTACAACAACCGTCCCTTTTACTACAGCCAGATCCGGATAAATCCGTTGGATCACCAGCGGGTCTACGTGTTGACGACGCGCTTCATGGTCTCGGACGACGGTGGCAAATCTTTCCGCAACGGCAGCGCCGATGAGGAGATTCACGGCGATTTTCACGCGATGTGGCTCGATCCGAAAAACGCGAGCCGCTACTACATCGGCGCTGACAAGGGTGCATCACTCACCCATGATCACGGGAGGAAGTTCACACTCTTCGACAACTTTGCGATCGGTCAGTACTACCGCATTGGCGTCGACATGCGGGATCCGTACTTCGTTTACGGCGGTCTCCAGGACAATGGGACCTTCGCCGGCCCGAGCTTCAGCCGCGACGCGCGCGGCATTCTCAGCGACGATACCTGGAAGGTGCACTGGGGCGACGGCATGGATATCCAGATCGATCCGACCGACTGGCGACGCGTCTACACCGAGGCAGAGGGCGGAAGCTTCCGCCGTTACGATCCCGAGACGCGCACCTCGGCCAATTCGCGGCCCAGCCAGGCCAATATCGTGAATTATGCCGAGGTGCTTGGCACGAGTGCCCGCGGTACGGGAATGTTCCGCTTCAACTGGTCTGCTCCACTGGTAATGTCGCCTCACAATCCGGCGACACTCTTTCTTGGCGGCAACCATTTATTTCGCACCACCGATCGAGGCGATAGCTGGCGCATTATCAGCGCCGACCTCACCACCAACGATTCCGCAAAGACTCGCATAACGCATGGCGGCATTACACGAGAGAACACCGGCGCAGAAACCCACGGCACGATCACGTCGGTATCGCAGTCGCCGATTGCGGAAGGCGTAATCTGGGTAGGGACAGATGACGGAAACGTTCAGATCACGCGAGATGGTGGCGCGCGATGGACCAACGTCCGCGGCGCCGTCCGTGGCGTGCCATCGGGCACCTGGGTAGGTCGGGTGGAAGCTTCACACTTCGATCCCGCAACGGCGTACGTCGCGTTCGACGGGCACCGGAGCGACATCTTCACCCCCTGGATCTTCAAGACTTCAGATTACGGGCGCACCTGGACCAACATCTCCTCGAACATTCCCGCGGGTCAGGTGGTGCACGTGGTGCGCGAAGACCTGCGCAATCCGAATCTGCTTTTCGCCGCCACGGAGTTTGCGGTGTGGGCATCGCTGAATGGCGGAAAGAGGTGGACTCGTTTCATGAATGGAATGCCGACTGTCGCGACGCAGGATCTCGTGATCCATCCGCGCGATAACGACCTTATCGCCGGCACTCACGGCCGCAGCATCTTCATCGCAGACGACATCACGCCCCTTCAGCAATTGACTCCGGCGATCATCGCGGCACCGGCGCACCTTTTCGATCAACGTGTCGCGACACTCTGGGAAAATGGAAGCCGGGGGGGCCAGCGAGGACACTTTCTGTTTGCGGGGGAAAATCCGCCGTCGGTGGGGCCAAGCGGCACGCTGCCTCGCGCAGGTCTCACGCACAGTGCATTCATCACTTACTACCTCAAGGCGTCACCGGCTTCGGCGGCGACGCTCGAGATCTCCAACGGCCGCGGCCTGACTCGTGTCGTTACACTGCCGCGCAACGCCGGGATTCAACGCTACCGCTGGGATCTCCGTTTCGCGGCTCCGGCGTTGACGGATTCACAGAGACAAACCGTTTCTCAGCGGTTTGAACAGGTAATCCGCGCGGGGGGCGAGGATCAGGCGAGCTACGCCGAGTCGTACGCGCGGTTCAAGGCGGCACGCACTGAGGATGAGCGCAGGGCGGCGATTCAGATACTTGTCGACGCCGGCGGAGCATTTGCCAGTGAGTTTCGCGCGGCGACCGTCGGGCCCGGCAGTTATCGGCTTACGCTGACGGTCGACGGCAAGCGTTATCATGGAACGCTCGTTGTCCGGGCGGATCCAATGCTCGGCCGAGGGCAGTGATGCGCGTTGACCGTTACCCGTTACCCGCACTCCGTAAACCCGGTGCGAGGTTGGATCCGATTACCGATGACCGCAAAGTAAAACCATGATCTACGTCATACCGGAACAAATCCGGAACTACCTCGACTCGCTGATACCCGAGCGGGTCGCCGAGCTGGCGGAGATGGAAGCGCACGCGCTCGAGCACGACTTTCCGATCATCGGCCCTGCATGCGGACACCTCTGCTACCTCATCGCACGCATGACCGGCGCCCGTAACATCTTCGAGCTCGGATCCGGATTCGGGTACTCGACGGCGTTTTTTGCGCGTGCGGTCAAGGAAAATGGTGGAGGTGCCGTTCACCACGTTGTCTGGGATGAAGAGCTTTCGCAACAAGCCCGCAAACACCTTGGCAACATGGGTTTCAACGACATCGTCCGATATCACATGGGCGAGGCCGTGCAGACCCTGCGGGAAAGCGACGACCAGTTCGACATCGTTTTCAACGACATCGACAAGAACGCATATCCGGCCTCTCTGCCCGTGATCGAGTCGAAGCTGAGGAACGGAGGCGTACTCATAATCGACAACATGCTCTGGAGCGGACGGATCTTCGACACGGCCGATCACGCTCCCGACACAGACGGCGTGCGGGAATTCACCCGCCTGATCACTGCCAGTCCCAAGTGGATCACCTCTCTCGTCCCCATCCGCGACGGGCTCATTGTGGCGCTCAAAGTGGCGGGCGGCTGATGCGAACCACCCGGCTCGAGGCGTTCAGTGACGCGGTGATCGCGATCATCATGACCATCATGGTGCTCGAGTTGAAAGTACCGGCTGGAACCAGTATCGCCTCGTTGACGCCTGTAGTCCCAATCTTCGCGAGCTACCTCCTGAGCTTCGTCAACCTCGCGATCTACTGGAACAACCATCACCACATGATGCAGGTAGCCAAGCATGTAGATGGCGCGATTATGTGGGCGAACATGCACCTGCTGTTCTGGCTGTCGCTGATTCCGTTTGCGACTGGCTGGATGGGCAAAGACCAGTTTTCGTCCACCCCGACGGCCATTTACGGCTTCGTGCTGCTGATGTCGGCAGTGGCCTATTACCTCCTTCAGCGCGCCATCATCACTCGCGACGGACCCGAGTCATTACTGGCAAAGGCTGTTGGCAAGGATTCCAAGGGGAAGCTCTCCCCCGTTCTGTATCTCATCGCCATTCCAGTTGCCTACGTGCTCCCGTTGATCTCCGGGTTGCTGTTCGTCGTTGTCGCCGTAATGTGGATGATCCCCGATCGCCGCATCGAAGAAATCCTCCCAGAAGAAGAATCGGTCTGATGCGATTGGATGCTTTGATCGCGGCGTCTCTGTCGTGCGCTGGAACCACCCAGCGGCTATGATAATGCCGTCACCAACCGGTCCATAAATGAGTCGCATGAATCGCTGTCTCACACTCGCAGTGCTTGCTGTTCCTGTCGCCCTGCCGCTCGTCGCGCAGGACACCGTTCGCTTCGAACCAAAGATCGCGCAGCCGACCTTTGCCGTACGCGAGCCCGTTCTTCGAATCAAGCCGAAGACAGTCCTCATTTCCCGCACCAACTTCGGGCCCTACTACACTGAGGCAGGTGGTGCATTTCCCGGAGAAGTAGGGCCGATATATATCGAAGGCGCGACGACCAATGACATCCTCGTTGTCAAGATTCGGCGCGTACGGCCTAACCACGACATCGCGGCCGCTCAGATCTATTCGGACTTTGGCGGACTGGCGACTGAAAGCCGCGTCCGGATGCTCAATGACCCCATCAAGCCGCGGCGCTACATCTGGCGGCTCGATCGCAAGCGCAACACAGCCACGACGGATCTGCCCGACAGCCGGATGAAAAAAATCGAAATCGATCTCCAGCCGATGCTCGGCCGCGTCGCGGTCGCTCCCCGCGGCGCTGAGGCGTTCAGCGGAATCTGGCCCGGCAACTTCGGCGGTAACATGGACGCACCCGAGATTCGGGAAGGCGCTACCGTATATCTGCCGATCTTTCACGACGGCGCGTACTTCTACTTCGGCGACGGCCATGCACGGCAGGGTCACGGCGAAGTGGCCGGAACGGGGCTCGAGACGTCGATGGACGTCGTGCTGGAGCTCGACCTGATCAAGGGCAAAACCATCGACTGGCCCCGGGTGGAAAACAAGGATTACATCATGGTCGTCGGCTCGGCGCGTCCGCTGATGGACGCATTCCGGTTGGCGCACGTGGAGTTGATCGAATGGCTGGCCGATGAGTACGGGTTCGGCAAACTCGATGCGTATGCGCTGCTTGGCCAGGTAGGAGAAAGCTCCATCGCCAATGTCGTGGACCCGCTGTATTCGGTCGTTGCCAAATTTCCCAAACGCTTTCTGCCAAAATAAAGCGACGATGATTCTCAGTGATTCAAGCCACTGAGCGGCACCTCAACCAGGCGGTGGCCGCAAAATGAACGATCAACTAGTGGAGACATGGTCGATCCATAATAGGATCAATCAGTATTTGCTGAGCGCCGTTCCGATCGAAGCGCTGACGAGCGTCTCGGCATCGAAGGGTCGGAACGTCGCTGAACAGTTTGCCCATATCCACAACGTTAGACTCATGTGGCTGAAAGCGGGGCGCCCGAACTGCTTGCCGGTCTCGACAAGATCGAGAAAGAATCGGCGACTGACGTTGCCGTATTGCGCCGTTCGCTCGAGCTATCCGGTGCCGCAATCGCCGACTTGTTGAAGAGAGCTTTGGCGGGAGACGGAAGAATCAAGGGCTTCAAGCCGCACGCAGCTGCGTTACTCGGATACCTCGTCTCACATGAGTCTCACGACCGCGGCCAGATTGTTCTTACACTCAAGCAGGCCGGCCACCCCGTGGATAAAAAGACTCAGTTCGGATTGTGGGAATGGGGAGTTCGCTGACACGTCGATGAAATGCTCAGTCTTCATTGCAGCAAGCGTCGATGGGTTCATTGCGCGACCGGACGGCGATATCGACTGGCTGCTCAACCCCGAGTACGCTTCCGGCGCGGGCGGAGGCCCGTTCGGCTATGACGAGTTCATCGCGTCCGTCGACGTGCTGGTCATGGGGCGGAACAGCTTCGAGAAAGTATTGAGCTTCCCGACATGGCCCTATGACAAGACCCCCGTCATTGTGTTGTCGACCCGTGAGCTGGCGATCCCCGATCATCTCGCTGGATCGGTGACCGCCGAGAATTCGACGCCTCGGGAGCTCGTCGCGCGACTCAAATCCGAAGGTAGGACGCATTTGTACATCGATGGCGGCGTAACCATTCAGCGGTTTTTGCAGGCGAAGCTTATCGACGAGATGACCATTACCCGCATTCCTGTGCTCCTCGGCGAAGGTATCCCGTTGTTCGGGTTTATTGGAGGGGATGTGCAGTTGATTCATCGCGAGACGTTGAGCTTCGACAACGGGTTCGTTCAGACCAGGTACGGGGTACTGATTGCGAGCGCGCCAGCCAGGCGCCCGGAAAGCTGACGCACCGTGGGCATTTCGCCATAAGAAATCTCAAAGCTCAGGCGTCCGTGCTCGGCACGACGCTCATCCTGTTCTGGCTGGTCTTCGCCGCAAGCGGATTGTCCGGCGGAGCGCTTCTCACCTTCGGCGTAATTCCACGCACCATCGCCGGGCTACGCGGAATTCTCTTTGCGCCGTTCCTTCACGGCAGTCTGAACCACATCGTCGCCAACAGCATACCTTTTCTGATACTCGGCTGGCTGGTGATGCTGCGCGACGCGCGACATTTCATTCCGGTTACGCTCTACGCGATGCTGGGCTCCGGCCTGACCGCGTGGCTCCTCGGCGCGCCCGGCTCGGTTCATATCGGCGCCAGTGGCCTGATCTTCGGCTATCTCGGTTTTCTCATCCTCAGTGGATGGTTCGCGCGGAGCCCTGGCAGTATTGCCCTCAGTGTGTTCGTCACTTTCGTGTGGGGCAGCATCATCATCGGCGTGGTGCCGGGCGACGCTGGCATCAGCTGGCAGGCACACCTCGGCGGCTTTCTGGGTGGTGTAGCTGGCGCGCGAACATTCAGGCGTCACTCCCGTGTTCCAATCGCCCCAAAGAATGTGTAGCAGAAGACGCCCTCACTGATCCCTGAACCTCGCGCGCTGGACTCAGCGTCGCTGGATTCTGACGGGTCGGCTTTTCTCAGTTTGCGGTTGCTGAAAACGGATGTCTGACTTCAGGCCGCCTCAAAACTGTGCCTTTTGAGCACCCCGGAACTGTGCAACTTTCGCTGATATAGCAGAGTATCCACACCCGTGACCGCCGCCGCCTCGTCCCGCTCACTTGCCGACCACTGCGCAACACTCGCTGCCTGCCAGCGATGCCAGCTCGGCGCCGACATCCGGCCGGTAGTATCCCGCGCCATCAACCCGCGCGCAATGCTCGTAGGTCAGGCACCGGGAAAAATCGAAGCGAACGGCGGAGTACCGTTCTCGGGCCGTGCCGGCAGGACTCTCTTTCGATGGCTGGAACGCGCGGGCATCGACGAAACCACGGCGCGTGAGAACATCTACATCGCCGCCATGACTCGCTGCTTTCCCGGCACGCATCCGAGCGGTCGCGGCGATCGCGTACCGACCCGCCAGGAGCAGGCCCGTTGTGCCGATTGGCTGGACGAGGAGTTGAGAATCATCGGGCCATGGCTGCTGATTCCCGTCGGTAAACTTGCGATCGAGCGCTTCCTGCCGCGCTCGCCTCTGTCGGAAGTGGTAGGAACGAAGCAGACCGTCGCGCACGCTGGCGGACGGTCTGTGGTCATTCCTCTTCCCCATCCATCAGGCGCGAGCAGCTGGTTCTACCAGAACGACAACATGCTCCTCGTCGATAAGGCCATCGCCCTGATCGCCGCCGAGCTCAGCGCGATGCGGTAGACGCTGTCGCAAGCCGTTCGATAACCAGCGCCAGCGCATGGACCCGTGCCGCGTCTGGCGCGCCTCGCATGTCACCGTGCACCTGGGTACCCAGGAGCGCGAGCGCCGCTCGCTGGTCTGCCCCGCCTAGCTTCTCGACCCGGTCGAGCTCGCGGGCGATAGCGGTCGACCGTGCGCGCGAGAGACCATTGCCGCGCACGAGCTGATCGACGTAGGCGCGTGCAACCACGAACCGTGCGGGCCACACCAGTTTCGGCTGTTCCTGCGCGTTCAGATAATCGAAACGCACCAGCTTCGCGGCATCGATCTCATTCTGCGACAGCAAGCCGCTGGGCCTCAACGCCAGAATATCGAGGCCGCGGGTGATCTCGGAGCTCACGATGTATCCGTTATACCAATAGCTCGACCACGATCCGGCGGTGAGAAGCTTTGTTGCGTCCATGGGCCCGCGATCGAAGTACGCGATTTCCTTCGGGTTTGCTGCATCGGTGAAATCGAACACCGAAATGCCACCCTGATACCACGCCTGAACCATTATGTCACGTCCGGGCACTGGAATCAGCGATCCGTTGTGTGCCACACAGTTCTCGGTCGCCGTCTGCGGTGCGGGCAGTTTGTAATAGCTCTTGAACGCCATGGTTGCGCCAACGCGCGTGAAGATCGCGTTTGCGCCCCACTCGGGTTTATCAGTCGGGCGACACCTGGGTGCGGTGCCACCGCCCCACTCGTCGGTAAACAAAACCTTCGAGCCATCGTTGTTGAATGTCGCCGAATGCCAGAACGAAAAGTTCGGGTCACTTACGGCAGAGATTCGTTTCGGATTTGCGACATCGCTGATGTCGAGCAGATGTCCGTATCCACCACATGCGCCGCCGGCAAGGCCGATCGCGGGATACACTGTAATGTCATGGCACTGGGTACTGGTTCGTCCCTCCCTCAGCGCGGCACCCGTATCGGCGTGCGTCATTACCGGCGCAAGATTGGCGAAAATTCGCGGCGAGCTCACGATGCGCGCCTGCTGGGGCGCAGCGACCGGCACCTTGATGACTTCGATGCGGAACAGTGCGGTGTTCGGGTCTTCCGCAATCGTCTTGCCCGAGCAGCCTTCGAGCTCGCCGACCGGCCGAACTGGTCCCGAGCCCGAGATATAGATGTAGACGTTCTCAGCATCCTTCGGATCGGTTACGACCGTGTGCGTGTGCGAGCCGCGGCAGGTCTGAACCGTGTGCAGGAGTTTTGGCTTTGCGATGTCGGTAATATCGAAAATGCGGATACCGCGCAGCCTGTCCTTGCTCACTGTATCTGTCGATGCCTGCATGCCGCAGTCGCTGCGGCCTCGCTGATCCTCCGAGGACATGAACATGAGGTTGCGATATACCGAAACGTCACCTTGCGAGCCGGGACAGACATAGGACGTGCGCAGCGTCGGCTTCCGGGGGTTCGAGATGTCCCACACCTGATATCCGCTGAAGTTGCCCTGAATGGCGTAGTTGCCAATAAACGCGAGATCTGAGTTCCACAGGCGGGAGTCGGCGGGAGTGCTCTCGTTAAAAAACGCCTTCGATGGCTTTTGCTTCGAAATGACGTCGAGATTCCAGACCGCCTCGCCGGCGTTCATCCATCCCGCGCCGAGTCCGACACGGCGGTCGGGGCTGGGAGCTGTCGTCGACATATCGATGGGAGATGGGGCCCTCCCGGCGGAAGATGATGGCGCGCAGGCCACAGCTGACAGCGTTCCGGTCGCCAGTAATAACGAGAGACAGCGGCGGGTTCGCGCAACCGCGACGGACCTTCCGGGCAGTGATTCGGAGTTCATGGGAAATTCAGTTCGAGTAGACAGCGAGAGGGCATTGCTGCGTGGGTGAAACTGGTCGCTAGTCCGGTTTACCGGAAGGTGTCGCCGCCAACATTACGCGCATGCGATTGATCTCTGTTGTCTGATCGACGTTCACGTCGGCGGCAAAGCGGTAGATGTCCACATTTCCGGCGGCGCCCGGCACCGCCAGCAACTGCGACACCATCGTCACCGCGCCCTGATGATGCTGGATCATGAAGGTAAGGAAAAGCCGGTCGAAGTCGGATCCTGTCGCACGCGTGAGCTGAGTCAACTGCGCCGGGCTCAACATCCCGGGCATCATGCCGCCCGTGGCACCCTTGCCGGGCATGGTCATTCCAGGCATGGTCATCCCTGCGTGATCGTGGTGCGCGGTGGTGTCGGGGACAGTTTCGTTGCGGTCCGCAAGCCAGCGCTGCATCAACGAAATCTCGTCGCGCTGCGATACGCCGATTCTTTCAGCGAGGATCCGCACGTCTGGCCGCGCGCCACGGCTCGGAGCGAGGGCGACCATGGTCAACGCCTGGGTGTGGTGGCCGATCATGCCTTGCATGAAGCGGACATCCGCCGCGGTGTATCGAGGCCGACCACTGTCTGCCTTTGCCTGCGCCGCCGGCGTGACGGTCGAGCCGCCCTGAATCATGGGACGGACTGTGTCCGGAGCAGTCCGTTGGGTCGAGGCACTACATGCGGTAACGACGATCAAGGCCACCAGCGTCGCTGGGTTCATTGGCCAAGTTGACTTCTTCATTTGATCCATAACCTCAACTTTCAGGCTTCATCGCGGCGCGCACGAGTGACCTTCCGCGACCACACACAGTGTGCATCGACTCCGGGCGAATGATATCCCTGCGAAACTGCACGTGGCGGCACTTCACCACTGCAACATCCAGGCGTCCATTCGGGGTTTTGTACCCGGAAAGCGCAGATTGGTGGCGTGGGCCGGCTTGACTCGGCATTTCCACCGCTTACCCGGTATCCCCAAAGTAGTTACGAAGCGAGATTCGAAAAACTCGTCCATGCCTGGTAGTTTCTCCCGATGAGCTCAACCATCACCTTCATACTCTCATGGTGGCTCCGATGACGACCGCTGGCCACGCGTACCCGTTTCACCCAGAGTGCCGTTTCGCCGAAGCACCGATGAGGCAAAGAGCATGACAGGCGATACCGATCCCGACCGCCTTTTCAAGCGCCTGTGGTTCATCAACGGGATCGTCTTGCTCCTCACACTGTTGGTCGTGCTTTCTGCAGCGAGCATGCTGTGGTTCGGCGGACGGCGGGGACGTAGCGAAAATATCGTGGCGGCGCCGGGCAACACGGGCGCGCGCGACACTCGCACGATTCGCTTCGATGTTCCGGTGCGCATCCGCGGAACCGACCTGATGATCATCCTCGTCCGCAACGGCAGCGGATTTCAGCCTGGTTCATCCAGCGAAATCCCGCCCTTAGGTGCTTACGGCAGTGATCGTTCGAACGGTCCGATCGTCAACGTGATCTTCATGTCGCCCACGGACGGCGAAGCGCGGCTGCTCTTCGATCGGCCCGCATATATTTCCGGCGTCTCGTACCCCGCGCTTCGGGGCGCTGGTGCGGACTCCACCCAGACGTGGATTACCTACCAGGCTGCCTTTGACGACACGAATGGAGACGGGGAACTCGACGGTGATGACCAGCGGCTGCTCTTCGTAAGCGATCTCGACGGAAGGCGCCTGCGCCCCGTCCTGCCCCCGGGATGGTGGCTCAGCGACTTTCGTCCAATGGGTGACCGGCGTTCAATTGCAGCCACTGCACTTCAGGCTTCCGCGGCCGGGCAGACCAACTGGGATTCACGCACCGCAATTGAGCAGGGCTTCATCTTTGACGTAATCACAGGCGAACTCAAATCCCTGGCGTCCATTGATTCACTCGTAGCGCGGGCCGGCAAACTTCTGCGAAAGCAATAGCAACCTCGGGCACCGGTGAAAACTGACGATTTCGTCACCCATGGCCCCGCCTCGACCAGATTGTCGCGCAGCAGTCTGGCGCCGGGTATTTCATGCACCGGGTTCGCACCCTCCTGCGCTTCAGGGACTGGATCTTGCAAAATCCAAAGCCAACCGAACGTTCGTGACCCGCACGACCTACCGCCCGGAACGGGAAATATTCATATGAGTAAAGTGCAGATAATGCGCATCGGATTGATTACCGTCGTCGCCCTCGCGGCGGCATGCACCCAGCGCTCCTCCGAGCAACCGGACAGCACGCTCCCCCAGCCCTCCGCTGCAGCGGTGATAACCGGGCCTCCACTCGAGACTCGCGATGCGAACGGGCCTGACCAGCAGCCCGCGTTTCCCGGCCAGACTCGCGGCCCGTCCGTTCAGTCGAACGTCGCGTTCGATGTAAGCGTTCTCGCTACCGGACTCGAAAAACCCTGGGCAGTCGAACCCCTCCCGGGAGGCGATATTCTGGTGACGGAAAAACCGGGTCGTCTGCGCATCGTATCAGCCGCCGGACAGATTGGTGCGCCGATTGCCGGTCTGCCGCCGGTCGATGCACGCGGTCAAGGGGGACTGCTGGATGTCGCACTCAGCCCGCGCTTCGCGTCCGACCGCACAATCTTCTGGAGCTTCAGCGAGCCGCGCACCGGCGGCAACGCAACCAGCGTCGCGCGGGGTGTTCTCGCTGCCGACAGGTCGCGTGTTGAAAACGTACAGGTGATCTTCCGCGCGTTGCCCGTTTACAACGGAACAATGCACTACGGCTCGCGGCTCGTGTTCGGACCCGACAGAATGCTTTACATCACGCTCGGCGAGCGTTCCGACATGCAGATCCGGCCGCAGGCGCAGGACCTCGCCAGCCACATGGGGAAGATCATTCGTATCGCACCGGATGGCTCGGTGCCGCGAGATAATCCGCTCGTCGGGCAGTCGGGCGCACTGCCGGAAATCTGGAGCATCGGACATCGGAACGTTCAGGCCGCGGCGTTCGATTCGCGGGGCAGCCTGTGGGTCATCGAGCATGGGCCGCGAGGCGGGGATGAGGTGAATCGGATCCAGAAAGGAAAGAACTACGGCTGGCCCGTCGTTGGTTACGGAAGGGAATATTCACGCGGGCCAATCGCGGGTTCGGTCACCGCCCGCGCCGGTTTCGAGCAACCGGTCTACTATTGGGATCCGGTTATTGCTCCATCGGGCGCGCAGTATTACACGGGCAGTGCGTTCCCCGCGTGGCGCGGAAGTCTGTTCGTTGGAGCAATGAAGGAGAAGCGGCTGGTGCGCCTCAATATCGCAAACGGCCGGGTTACGGGAGAAGAGCATCTGCTGGTCGACCGGGGCAAGCGGGTGCGCGATGTGCGGCAAGGGCCGGACGGCGCGCTTTACATCGTGACCGATGAATCCAACGGGGAGCTATGGAGGGTGGCACCCCGCCGTTGACGGGGCCGTGTGAGATCGTACCCGCGTCGCGGCCGTAAACTCGCATTGCCGCGCAGGGACTCCAGGCTGCGGACTGACTTCGGAACTGCGGATTGACTGCGAACTACAGTCCTCAACCGGCCGGCAGTCTCCCTGCGGCCCGCCGCTCCTCATACGCCCGCAGGTGAGTGAAAGCCAGCGACAGAATCGTATCATCAAGCCCATGCTTTCTCGCCTTGGCCAGCATCCACCCCACCACGTGATCGCCCTCGACGGAACCCCCCGCCTCGAGATCACGAAGCATTGACGCGCTCCACGCCCCCGCCGGATCAGTGAGCCGGTCGCGTGCCCGCTGCATCACATCGTTCCGCAAAATGAACCCCTCCCGCTTCGCGATCTCGATATTCACGGCGAGGGCGCGCTCCATCGCATCCCGCCCGCCCGGCGACGCCAAAATCTCCCGCACGTTGGCGCGAAAAAGGCACGTTGCCGCCGCCAATACCGAGAGAAACGCGACCTTCTCCCACATGCTCAACAAAATATTGTCCGACATCTCCCAATCGACCGTCGACTGGGCCAGCACGCCCGCCAGTGCCTGTGCACGCGGCGAGATCGAACGGTCTCGCTCGCCGAAGATGATCCGCTGAAGGCTGCCCGCGTGGTTGATCGTCCCGCTCCTGTCGAGCGCAACGTCGATCAGGCACGTACCACCCATTACCGCCGACTGTCCAAAGCGCTCGTCGAGCCGGTCGAGATGTGCGATGCCATTGAGCATCGGCACAATCGCGCACTGGCCGTTCATCGCGGGCGCAATGGCCTCCATCGCCGGCTCGAGGTCGTACGCTTTGCACGTGAGAAGCACGATGTCAAAGTCTGCTTCCGGCGGCGCAAGGACGGTTTTCACCGGCAGTTGAACGTCACCGAGCGGACTGCGGATGACCAGACCGTCCGCCTCGAGCTGCGCTTTCCGTCGCGGCCGCACAAGGAACGTTACGTCGGCCCCGGAAGCGGCCAACCGCCCGCCGACGTAGCCACCAATGCCGCCGGCTCCGAGTATGAGAATCTTCAATCGCGGTGACTCCGATATAGGTCGTGACAATGTGCTTCGCGACACCAAACATATATTGCGAGGCGGCATGAATCACAAAGCCTCGAACCCACGCTCGCCGGAGCACATCAGCCACTTCCGAAGCGCGCTCCTCGACTGGGCATGCGAGCCGAATCGCGATGAATCGTACTTTACTTATTTTCGAAATGGCACGCTGTCATCCCTCAGCCCGCCCCAAGCGTTCTCGGCTATCGACGAGGCAGTGTCACTG
Organism: Gemmatimonadaceae bacterium; assembly: GCA_037721215.1. NCBI lineage: Bacteria > Pseudomonadati > Gemmatimonadota > Gemmatimonadia > Gemmatimonadales > Gemmatimonadaceae > Gemmatimonadaceae bacterium. The sequence continues at coordinate 97,284 of JBBJNV010000002.1, read as the reverse complement.
CTCCTCGAGCAGGATAATAGCTACCTCCGCTATCAATGCGGCCTGCTGGTGTTCGTTCTCGCTCGACAGGCCGCGACGACTGAGCTCTCTCCGCTATTCGAGCGCGAATGGCACCGCATCATTCAGTCGGTGTCCCATGACGAATGGCTCGCGAATGAGCTGTGCCGCTGGTATCGCCGCGGCAAGTGACAACTGAGTCTGAGCCGTGCCAATGATCAACACCAGGCTGCTTATGGCGGCCAGCGGCGTTGCGATGGCCGTGGCCGGCGCAATGCTGATCTTTCTGCCAGATGAAATTGCGAAACTTCCTGCGTCTGCTTCAGACGGCGCCCTGCCCATCTTTCTCCAGCTTCTGGGAGCGCTCTACTTCGCGTACGGGATGTTGAACTGGGTGGCGAAGGCGAATCCGATGGGCGGCATTTATGGGCGTCCTATCGGGCTGGCAAACCTGGCCCACTTCACCATCGGTGCGCTTGTGCTCGCCCGTTACGCGGTGAGCAACACAGCCCTGCTGTCGGTTGCCGCGACAACCATCTACATAATTTTCGCCGTTCTTTTTGCTGCCGTGGTCTTCGGACCCCCGCCGATCGCCAAAACCCCTTAGCGCAGCAACCGACCGCCCGCGCTACATCTCGTGGATTGTCTTGAGCCCGACAATTTTGAGCTTCCTCACCGACTCGGGCAGCTTGAGCAGTGTGCTGTCACCGACGCACCGGCCGACCAGTGACAAGCCGATTGCCGACGACATGCTGACATGTCCGTCCTCGAGCTCCACCGAATCGCCGAAAACCATGCTGTACTTTTCCTTGACCCCGGTCTTCTCGTCCTGCACCATTACTTCAGAACCCAGTCCCACCTTGTCGGACGGAATCTGCGTGATGTCGATCGACGAGAGTTTGCTCAGGCGCTGGTGGAGTTGCCCAAGCCTGGCCTGAACAAATTGCTGACGTTCGAGGGCTGCCTTGTATTCGCTGTTCTCCTTCAGGTCACCCATCTCGACCGCACGCGTGATCTCGGCGGGAAGCACGATATTGAGCTCATGTTGCAGCTTTTCAGCTTCCGCGGCGAGCTTGATTTTCAGTTCTTCAATCATGGTTTTTGGCGTGACGCCGCAAAAACGGTTAGAAAAAAATGGGCGCCCGCTCTTTTGGAGGGGGCGCCCTGTGACGCAAACTAGGCACGGGGGCAATGCATCGCAATCCGGTAGCACGCCCGGAACACACCGCTAACCGTCGAAACCAGTCAATTTGGTAATGTGAACCGGAGAAAATCTCTGGAAACAAACGCTATTCCGCGGGAGAGATCAGCGTGGATGACCGGCGGTCCCTATACATCAGCCGCGGCATTGGATATCTCATTCAGGTACGGTTCAACGCGCGACCCGAGATCACCCTGTTCACGCTCCGCGCGGCCATTCCCCGAAAATTCGACAACATGAACTTTCCGCTCGAGCTTCGATTCAAGATCATCGCAATCGCGTCGCAGATTTCGGTGCGGGATTCCTCCGGTCTTCTCCTCTGCTATGTCAAACAAAAAGCTTTCAAGCTGAGGGAGACGGTTACCATCTTCGCGGACGAAGAACAGACGCGCCCGCTATACACCATGAAGGCCGACCGGGTGTTCGACATCTCGGCTCAGTATCACATCGAAGACATGGCGGGACAGCCGATAGGCATGATCAAGCGCCATGGCATGCGGTCGTTCTGGCGCACGCATTACGAGGTGCAGAGGGACGGCGGGCCGGTGTTCGACATCCGGGAAGAAAACCCGTGGATCAAGGTTGCCGACGCAGCGTTCAGCGAAATTCCTGTGGCAGGCGTGCTCTCCGGCTATCTGTTCCACCCCGCGTACCGGCTCTCCTCCTCCGCAACCGGCACGGCCGTGCTTCGAGCGCAGAAGCGACCGGCATTCTTCGAGGGTATGTACAAGATCGAAGCGCTGGGTGCGATGAACAGCGACGACGAACTACTTGGCATGTTGAGCATCGTGATGATGCTGCTGCTGGAGCGGCAGCGCGGTTAGCCGACTCCGGGTCACCGCCGTCACTCACCCTTTTCTGCGGTCGGCCCCACCCCAGGCGCGCTTCGTGGTGATCAATGTCTGCGATTCATAGGCGGCGATTACCGCGGCCGCCGCTTCGGCGGGGTCGTCGGTGAGAATCATCAGATCGATGTCGGCCTTCGATATTTTCTTTTCAGCGAGCACACGGGTCTGCAGCCATCGCAGCAACCCCGCCCAGTAGTGCCGCCCGAAAAGAATCACCGGGAACTGATAGATCTTTCCCGTCTGTATGAGCGTAATAGCCTCGAAGAGCTCGTCGAGAGTTCCGAATCCACCAGGAAAAATGATGAACGCCACCGAATACTTGATGAACATCGTCTTGCGGACGAAGAAGTAACGGAAGTTGACAAGTGTATCGACGTACGGATTCGCGCCCTGCTCGAACGGCAGCTCGATGTTGCATCCGATCGATCTGCCTCCACCGATCTGGGCACCCTTGTTCCCTGCCTCCATGATCCCGGGGCCTGCGCCGGTGATGATCGAGAATCCCGCTTCCGCGAGGAGCCGCGCGACTTCCTGCGCAGCCTTGTACTGCGGATCTTCCGGCGATGTGCGCGCAGACCCGAATATCGTGACGCCCCTCTCGACGGTCGACAGGGTATCGAAGCCTTCGATGAACTCACCGGCAATCCGCATTACACGCCACGGATCAGTCCGCGTGAAATCCACTCCCGTCGGTGGTTGTTGAAGGAGCTTTTCATCCTCCGTGATCGGAGGCACGTAAGTGCGAATCGCGTCGTCAATGCTCACCGTCGCGCCCGCCTGGCGCGCGGAGCTCTTGCGCGATGGAGGGGTGCGCCCGGCCGCCCGATGACCCGCTTCGGTGCGCTCCCGCATCCCGGCGCGGGATTCCTCTTCCGCCGATGTACGCGTCGCGACATCAGCTCGCTTTCCGGACGGTGTGCGTGGCTGCCGGGTCGCAGCAGCCGCTTTCTCCCTGACCTTCTTCGCCGGCACGGCGGCAATTGTTTTCTTTTTCGTCATATGGCCGCGAATAATGCGCGCAAGCGCGTGACACTCGCCAGTTGAAGCAATGTCAGTAGTCGTCATTGTCGCCGACGGAGCGCGGCCGGACACTCTCTCCAGTGCAATGGATCGAGGCCTCGTACCCGCGCTTGCCAGAATGCGTGAGGAAGGTGCCCTGCACACCGTCACGACGGTGTTTCCGTCAGTTACCGGACCAGCTTATGCCCCCTTCATCATGGGCAGATACCCCGGCCCGGTAGGACTCCCGGGCCTGAGATGGTACGACCGCGGGCGTACGACGTCGAGAATGCCCGGCAATTCGCGAAGCTATGTCGGCCCGGAGATGCGACACGTCGACACCGACCTCGATCCCGATGCACCGACGATGTTCGAGCTGGCAGGGTCGAGCATCGCCGCTCTAAATGTGATTGGCCGCGGACTCGCGCCCCGCGATCGAATTGGCCGAAGCGTCGGCTTTGCGGCCCGCGCCGCGCGAACCCATTTCAGCGGCAAGGTGGATGGATGGCTCGCAATCGATAAAGACATTGCGCGTGAGGTTGTCGACCGAATCCGGATCACTCGCCCCGACTTCACCTTCGCCGCCCTCACCGGCATCGACAAGACCTCTCACTCGGCCGGTCACGCGAGTACTTACGTGGAACTGGCGATTCAGATTGTGGACGATACCGTGGCCGCGATTCGCCGTGACGCGGAGCGTGCAAATACATGGGACTCCATGCATTTATGGGTGGTGAGCGATCACGGCCATTCTCCGGTCACGGCACACGATGACCTCGACGCATTCATAACCGGCATGGGATTCAGAACGATTGCCCACCCCTTCGTCTATTCGATGCGGGGTGAAGTGGCAGTGATGGTCAGTGGTAACGCGATGGCCCACATCTACCTCGACCTCCAAAAGCGTGACCGACCCTGGTTGTCACAGCTCGACGGTCGGTGGGCGGAGCTCCGGGACGCCATGCTGGCCCGGGAATCGGTAGACGTCATGATTCTTCCCGTGGCGCCCGGCTGCTGTGAAGTGCACGGCCATGGTCGAGGCAGTGCCCTGATGAAATGGCGGGACGGTCGTATTTCCTACGATCCGGACACGGGCGATCCGCTTGGTATCGGCCCTCAACGCGGACTCGACGAATCCGCGGCTTACGATCTGACTATCGCCAGTGACTATCCTGATTCGCTGGTACAGATCTCACGACTGTCCGATTCGCCGCGCTCTGGCGAAATCATCCTCTCGGCGGCCCGGAACTGGGACTTCAGGGCGAAGTACGAGCCAATTCCGCACACATCGTCACACGGGGCGCTTCACCGCGAGCACATGCTCGTGCCCTTACTGATGAATCGGCGCCCGGCGTCAATTCCTCGCCGCACGGTCGATGTCATGCCGAGTGCGTGTCGTGCGCTGGGGATCCACGTCCCGCACGGGCTTGATGGCGTGCCCTTCGTCTAATCCGTGGTGAAATGAACCGGCGTACCGCTGGACGCCGACCGTGCAAGCTTGAGCGCGTCCCAGTTCGTGAGTCTGACACAACCATGTGAGCTGGCGGATCCAATCGTTTCTGGAGTGGGAGTGCCATGAATCCCGACATGCGCTTTGGATAGTGCAATCCAGACTCTGCCAACGGGGGAATTCGGACCCGGCGGCAGCTTTGCCGTCGGTTTCGAGTCAGGCACATCGGCGAACAGCGTCGGATCGTAGCGGAAGACCGGATCATGCGCGATAGCCGTGACCCTGTAGTTGCCATTGGGAGACGGATCGTATTTCGATCCAAGTGTCGACGGAAAGTGGTAGAGCACCCTTCCGTCACGCGCCACGGCATGCACGTACGAACCCGTTTTCGAAACCAGGATCTTCGAGATGTTTTGCCGTGCCGCGCTGGTCGCTGTTTCGACAGCCGGCACCCAGATCCTGTCGCCCGGTTTGAGACCGGCAAACCCGACTCCGGGATTAAGCTTCCGCATCATCTCGAGACTGGTATGAAATCGCTCTGCCAGTTTCTCGCTCACCGAGGCGAAGCAGAGGCACTTCATTTTCGCCTGCTCGTAGACGTTCTTCGGCATCGTGACGAACGGACCTTTTAGCGCCTCTTCGTCAACAGTGAATGCGGTGACGAGCGGCCCCGTGCCCGCGACGGCCAGCAATGCGTTGTACGTCGCGGAGTCGACCACCGATGTCGCCGGCAGATTGCGGGAACTCTGAAACCAGCGAACCGCCAGCTCCGTGTTCCGGTTGGCGTGACCGTCAATCACGCCGGGCGAAAAGTGTGCACGGTCGAGCAGAATCTGGATGCGGGCGACCACGGGTCCCGCCGCTGACTTCAGCATCACTGTCGAGGGTGCCGCGTTGACGGCGGTCGGCGAGATGTCATCCACCGTCAACTCTCGTGACGATTCGGTGGGTGCTATCTCACCCGAGGGAACGGAGGCGCCGCGTGCGCAGGCCGCAAGCGAAACAGCGATCAACAGCGACGCAACCGCTGCCGGAAATCGTCCCGCCATTTGTGCTTCTGATCTTTCACAATTCACGATTTTCACCACTGGTGCAGGCTGCCTGCAGAATTTTCGGGCCGAAGGTCGCCCCCGTCACTCCTCCAACATACCCCGACGGACGACCCGCCAATCGGTTCCCGCTGCAACGACCGCGCCGACATACCCGGCGCCGAGATCGATCGAGACGACGGTCCAGCGCTCTGAAGTCTCCATTTTCGCGAGCCCGTGCCATACGCTGAGGCCCTGGGCCTTCGCATTGCCTTCGCGCGACACCCAGATCGACAGGAACGCAGGCGAACGTTCCTCCTCGGGCAGGTCGCACAGCATTCGATACTCCGCGCCTGAGAAAAATCTTTCCGCAAGCTGAACTGCTTTGGGAATTTTTCGCACCTGCTCGACATCGACTCCGATTGGTCGGCCCCTTGTCACTCCAATCAATGCCAGCGCGCCGGAGTGCGATGTATTGAACTCAAAACCAGATGAATTGGGCGCGGCCAGGGCCGGCTTCCCGTCGCCGGTCGTAGTGAACACAATATCTTTGGTCGGCTTGCCTAGGTAACGGGAGAGTATGCCGCGCAGGCTGCCGCGCGAGATCGCGTACTGTCGGGCGGCTTGCGGTTCGACGAATCGGGCCATGCGAACGACTTCCTCCGCCGACAGAATTGCCACGAATTTTTCCGCGACTTCGCCTGATACGTCGAGTGCGACCTCCCATAGGTCGACCTCGTTTTTCCCCAGCTCAATCGATGGGTACAATCTCAACCTCAGCCGTACCCTCGGATATTGTGAGCCGAGCGACGCTTGGGCTCAGATTGAATCGCCGGGCGCCGGCCGCGCCGGGGTTGACGACCAGACGGTTGGCCATCTTCGCAACGAGCTGCCGGTGTGTATGACCATAAATCAGGATCTGCTGTGGATAAAGAGCGAGAAGCTTCGCGGGCGAGGGGACCCCTGTCTCGTGGCCGTGGCTCAGGTGGACGCTCATTCCACCGATATCGAGTGTCAGCTCGCCGACGAGTCCCGGATCATCGATTGGGTCGGTATTTCCGTACACCGCGTGCACCGGCGCAATCAGACGCAGTTCGTCGAGGATCTCGTCCCCTCCCACATCTCCGGCGTGCAGAATCAGACTCACGCCATGTAAAGCCGCGTGAACCGAGGGGCGGAGAAGGCCGTGGGTATCTGAAATCAAGCCGACGATCGTGTGGTGAGGGTCGTTCTTCATCTCTTCTATATTACCTGAGCAATGTCATGGTTACGACTATCACTGCACCTCGCCGTTCGGGGATTGACACGTCCGCGGCTGGCGTCCGACCTGCTCAGGGTAGCGTGGAGATTCCGGTCACGCGGCTGGCATCGGCGGTTCCCTTTCCTGCCGCTTCCAGACGCCACCTATGTCCGCTGGCGGATGTACACTGCGTACGGAGCTCATGACGCGGTACCAACCGTTCACGAAGTCGAGCGATACGCACGATGGGCGGCAAGCGAGCCATGACCGCATTGTCGAATCTGATAAAGGGCCAGGCCTACGGGCTCGGTTTTGACCTCGTGGGAATCGCGACGCTCGGCCCCGCTCAAACGGCAGTCGCTAACGACGAGTGGCTCGAGAAGGGATATGCCGGAGAGATGGAGTACCTTCACCGTGGAGCTGCCAAACGCCGCGACACGCGGCTGCCATTTGCCGGAGCAACGAGCGCGATCGTCGTTGGACTCGACTACGGTGGCAGATCTCCGTCAGGCCCTGTCGCCCGTTATGCCCGGGGGGACGACTACCACGACGTAATGGTGCGGAGGCTCGATGCACTGCATGTCAGCATCGAAGTTGCCGCGGGCCATGACGTCGTCGGGAAGGCATACGTCGACACAGGGCCCATTCTCGAACGCGATCTCGCGCGTCGCGCGGGCCTCGGGTGGTTCGGCAAGAATACCAACCTGTTGAACCCCGGACTCGGCTCTTTTTTTTTCATCGGTGCACTGCTGATTGGTCTCGATGTCGAGCCCGACGCACCGTTCGACGAAGATCGATGTGGTACCTGCACCCGGTGTATCGACGCCTGTCCGACGCGAGCACTTGTCGAACCGGGGGTCCTCGATGCGACGCGCTGCATCTCCTATCTGACGATCGAGGCGAAAGGTGAAATTCCCATCGAATTTCACGACGCAATCGGGTCGCTGATTTACGGCTGCGATATCTGTCAGGAAGTCTGCCCTTATAACATCAAGTTTGCCCAGGAGTTGAAGGTACCCGAGTTCGAGCCGCGCGCTGCCATCGCGGGCAAGGATGCGGACACGCTCGCGCGGGACATTCTCGCCATGAACGACGAGGAGTTTCGGGTTGCATTCAGAGGTTCGCCAATGAAACGCGCGAAACTGCGGGGCCTCAGGCGTAATGCGGCAGTGGTGCTCGACAACGTGGGTGGGAAAAGCTAAATGCCGAAATCACCGCCGTTGCGAGCCTTGATTTGTCCTGGAACCCTGCGCCAGCTGTATGAGTTTTTTCTCATTGTCGATTCCGTGCATTCTCGTTCGACGTGTAGGTAGAGCTTATGTTCAGCCGGCGTGGTGCCGGAGGAAGTTCTGACCATCGACACAAAAGGAGATATGGCAATGCGGTTCATGATTCTGGTTCCGGCGGACAAGAATAGCGAAGCGGGGGCGATGCCGGACGAGCAGATGCTCGCTGCGATGGGGAAGTACAACGAAGAGCTGGTAAACGCTGGCGTGATGCTTTCGGGCGATGGCCTGCACCCGACGTCAAAGGGAGCCCGCGTCAGATTCGAGGGCGGGAAGCCGACGGTCGTCGACGGACCGTTTACCGAGGCGAAGGAGCTTATCGCAGGGTTCTGGATCTGGAAGGCGGATTCGCTCGCGGAGGCAATAGACTGGGTGAAGCGCGCTCCGTTTGGCGGGGGCACGTCGATCGAGATCCGTCAGATTTTCGAGGCAGAGGATTTCGGCGCTGAGTTCACACCGGTGCTCCGGGAGCAGGAACAGCGAATCGCCGCGCAGGCTGCCGAGAACGCAAAGCGCTGAACGGGAGAAATGACGATGAGATTCATTAGCCTGCGCAAGGCAGACAGCGATACGGAGGCAGGCATGATGCCTGGCGATGAGCTGATTACCGCGATGGGGAAGTACAATGAGCAAATGATCAAGGCTGGCGTGATGCTGGCTGGCGACGGATTGAAGCCCAGCTCGGCAGGAACCCGCGTGAAGTTCTCCGGTGGGAAGCCGACTGTGACCGACGGTCCATTCGCCGAGGCCAAGGAGCTTGTCGCGGGATTCTCGATCGTCGACGTGAAGTCGAAGGAAGAGGCGATCGAGTGGGTGAGGCGCTGGCCGCCCATGGACGGAAATGGCAACGTCGAGATCGAAATACGTCCGCTCTACGAACTCTCAGACTTTGGCGACAGCGAGGCTCTCGAGAATCTGGGTCAGATCATGGGAGGGCTTGATACGCGGTGACCGGGAGGTCGCTGCATCCATAGCCGTCAGACCGCCGCGCATCGCAGCTTACCACGAAGGGGCGACGAAGACAGGCGACGCGCTGACGGCGGGCCCGCCGGCGGCCGGGCGGCTCAACCGCGCTCCGACCGATCATGGATAATATCTGCCACACCCTGGTCGGCGCCGCGCTCGCGCAGTCAGGGCTGAAAAAACGGACTGGGCTCGGCGCGGCGACGCTGATGATCGGCGCCAACTTCCCCGACATCGACGTGATCGCGATTCCACTCGGCCGCGCGACTGAGTTTCGACGGGGGTGGACCCACGGCTTACTCGCCCTCGTCGTCCTGCCGTTTGTGCTGACGATGCTGATGATCGCCTGGGACCGTTACAGGCGCCGGCAGGATGATGCGACCCGCGCTCCCGTTCTTCCGCGCGAATTGCTCCTCCTCTCGACGTTATCGATACTGACACACCCGACGCTCGACTGGATGAACTCGTATGGCATGCGGTGGCTCATGCCGTTCAGTGGCCGCTGGTTTTACGGAGACTCACTTTTCATCGTAGACCCGTGGCTGCTTGGCATCCTCGGGCTCGGCGTGTGGTTGTCGCGACGGCGAGAGAAAAACGACGCGGCGTACGCTTCGCACCCCGCGCGCGTCGCAACCGGAATTGCGGTCGTCTACATTGCGAGCATGATGGGCCTTCAGGAACTCGCCGAGCGAACGGTGCGTGACGAACTGGTTGGAAGCACAAAGGCGCGCGAGGCCCTGTTCGTTGTCGCATCTCCGGCGGATCCGCTGCAATGGCGCGTGTACGCCGACGACGGCGACCGTTATTGGCGGGGAACGCTATTATTTACGCGACGCCGGGGTGGCCGTCTGGCGTTCGCCGATGATTTCATCCTGAAAAACGCAAACGATCCGGCCGCGATAGCGGCTTCGAATACCGAGCGCGGGCGCCGCTTCCTCGACTGGGCGCGGCTGCCGTCGTACCGCATCGACCGCGAGTCGAACCCGACGCGGGTGCAGATTGTGGATGCGCGATATGGGGCACAGGTTGAGATACTACTGGACACTCAACGGTAAGCTGATCCGCGCGTGACGGTCTCCGATACCCATCGGACTATCGACGCCGTCTGGCGAATCGAGTCCGCGAAACTGATTGCGGGGCTGACGCGAATAGTGCGCGACGTCGGCCTCGCCGAAGATCTGGCACAGGACGCCCTCGTTGCGGCACTGGAACGATGGCCCGGGTCAGGCGTCCCCGCTGTATAACTGTGCAACAGGCATGGCGAAGAACGGATACGGGGTGTTGGAGGCATTCGCCGCAATGGTGGCAAGGACTACCAGAAAGCCTGAACCAATAGTTGCCTGAACGTTGCTCCCACGTCTGCCGTTGGCCAAGTGTACTCCCAACGGAAGCAGTATCGCTTCCCCCACCAATCCAGAAATGAAAATCGTTGACATGTTGGCAGTACGCCCATCCGCGATGAGGATGCCCGAAATGAACCCGATGGTGCCGAATCCTAAACCTGACAATATCATCAGCTCGGTTCGAGACGAGTTTTTCTCTGATTGAGACGCCGGACGGTTAAAGCGGCGGCCGTCGAAGGGTGAACTCTGCGATATGTATCCTGCCGATATGCGCTGTGCCCGTACCTCTGCCAAGGGCAGCGAGACAGCCACCAGAGCGAGAAATGCCATGCGCACGAATGCGAAGCCGTTCGTCAGTCTCATCATGTTGCGGTCATCTTTAACGCCGGTCACGCCAGCGCGCAATAAATATTGTAGTGGTTCAGCGGAAACCGGACTTTAGAAGTATCTGAAGACGTTACACTTTTCCCTCGAACGGCGAGAGACCGGACTTTGGAGGGAGAGTGCGATGAGTCGGACAGGCAAAGCGCGGCGTCGCTTGAGCGCCGAGGAGAAGTTGCGCATCAGGCGAGGAGGCACGACAACCGCAGACGACCGTGGCTGAGGTGTTGTGGCGGCACCAGCTCGACGCGACCACCTTTTATCGCTGGGAGGGGGAGGCCAAGGCAGCGATTCTAAGGACGCTCGGCGAGCGGCCACGCGCACGTGAGGACGAAAAGGATCGCGAGCTTGAACGCCTCAGGCGTGACATCGAGAAGAAGAGCCGGATAATAGCGGAGGTGGTTGAAGAGAACCTCGCGCTAAAGGGGGGGTCTGGGTAGCGTAGGGCGCCTGCAACACCGGTCGATTATTTTTCCACGCCATCATTTTACCCGGGAGGCAAGCTGCACAAGAGACTTGAGGATTCCGTATCGGGCTCGTATAGAATTGACAGGGAGCTTGGTCGCGGCGGCATGGCGACGGTCTATCTCGCACACGACATCCGGCATAACCGGCGTGTGGCGCTGAAGGTCCTGCACCCCGACCTCAGCAGCTCCATCGGGCCCGACCGTTTCCTGCGCGAGATCCAGCTCGCCGCGCGTCTCAACCATCCACATATCGTTCCGCTTTTCGATTCCGGAGAGGCCGGAGGATTTCTCTATTACGTGATGCCCGTGGTCGAAGGTGAGACGCTCCGCGACCGCCTGCTGCGCGACGGACAGCTCCCACTCGACGAATCGCTTCAACTCGTGCGAGGCATCGCATCGGCGCTTGACTATGCGCATCGCCAGAACATTGTCCACCGCGACATCAAGCCTGAAAATGTGATGCTGCAGGAAGGCGAGGCTGTCGTCATGGATTTCGGTATCGGAAAGGCCGTGAGCGCTGCGTCCGACGACACGCTAACTCAAATGGGAATGGTTGTCGGGACGCCGGCGTACGTGAGCCCGGAGCAAGCGGCCGGAGAGACGCAGGTCGACGGAAGAAGCGATCAGTACAGCCTTGCATGCGTTTTATACGAGATGCTCTCGGGGAAGAAGCCTTTCACCGGTGCCACAGCGCAGGCGGTTCTCAGCAAGCGATTCAGCGAGCCAGTCCCTTCCCTGCGCGCCGTCTTCAACACCGCGCCGGACGAAGTCGAGAACGCGGTGTTCAAGGCTTTGTCGAAAGATGCGACCGAGCGTTTTCCCACGACGATGGAATTCGCTCGCGCGCTCGTGGCGAGCCACCTCTCGACACCCGACGGAAGTCCTCTTCAAGCTGGCGGCGCTGGCAAGTCCATCGCCGTGCTCCCGTTCACGAACATGAGCGCAGACCCCGAGGGAGATTTTTTCGCTGACGGAATTGCTGATGAGATCATAACTGCGCTCTCGAAGGTCAAGGCGCTCCGGGTAGTGTCACGCACCTCGTCATTCACCTTCAAGGGAAAGAACGACGACATCCGCGAGATCGGCCGCAAACTGCAGGTGTCGACGATTCTCGAAGGGAGCATTCGGAAGGCGGGCAAGCGACTGCGCCTGAACGCGCAGCTCGTGAGCACAAGCGACAGCTCGCAACTGTGGGCTGAGCGGTATGACAGGGAACTCGAGGACGTCTTCGCCATTCAGGACGAGATTGCTACGAGCATCGTCGCCGCGCTTCGCGTAGTTCTCACCGAGGACGAGAAGAAGGCAATCGAGCAGGTCCCGACCGCGAACATTGATGCATACGAGTACTACCTTCGTGGACGACAGTTCTTTCACCAGCACCGGCGCCGCGCACACGAATTCGCGCGACAACTCTACGAGCGGGCGATCGAGCTGGATCCGGGATATGCCCTCGCGCACTGCGGAGTAGCCGATTGCTGCTCGTTCCTGTATCAATACTTCGACGCGTCGGCGGACAACCTTCGCAAGGCCGATTCTGCCAGCCGCCGCGCATTGGATCTCGCACCGCAGCTTGCAGAATCACACGCGTCCCGTGGATTAGCGGTTTCGCTGACTGGACATTTCGATGAAGCGGAAAAGGAATTCGAGGAGGCCATGCGCCTCAATCCAAAGTCATTCGAAGCGGCTTACTTCTATGCCCGATCCTGCGCGGCACAGGGAAAGTCCGATGACGCCGCGAAATGGTACGAGCGTGCGACGGCCGTGCGACCCGACGACTTTGCGGCACTGATGCTGCTTGGAGGCATCTATGCTGACCTCGGACGCGTCGACGATAAGACGCGAGCGATGCGCAGGTCGTACGATGCATCGCGAAAACATCTCGAGCTGAATCCCGATAATCCTCGCGCCCTTTACATGGGAGCGGCCGCGCTCATCGAGCTCGGGGAGCGCGACAAAGCCCTGGACTGGACTCGTCGGGCAGAGTCAATGGACCCCGATGATCCATCGGTTCTGTACAACATCGCCTGCGACTACGCCATGCTTGACATGCCCGCCGAAGGAATCAGAGCACTGACAAGAGCTATTGATAATGGGTTCGGGCACTGGAAGTGGATCGAGCATGATTCGACCCTCGACAAGTTGCGCTCGGAGCCGGGATTTGCGACCCTTCTCGCGCGCAGGCCTGTCGAGACACGAGCGGATTGAAAGGCACGGCATCCCGCGCGTGAAATTCAATACAGTTGCTAACCGGACTGGTTGGTCGCAGCTCCGGGCATGCGCAACAACCACTAAACGTCGCCGGCGGCCTTAGCCGCCAAGCGCAGCCAGTGCCTTTTTCGCGTCCTGCAGCCCCGGATTGAGCTTGAGCGCTGTTTGATACTCGCGTTTTGCAAGGTCGCGCGCGCCTTTTTTCTCGTGAATCATCCCCAGCCGGTAGTGCGCATTCGCGACGGCGGGACCTCCCTGTAAAGGGTGGGCGATATACCTCGTGAGCGCATCCACACCCCTGTCGAGATTCTGCCCCGAGAGTGAGGCAGTTCTCCCGAGCGCGTACAATGCAGAGGGATCACCGGGCTTCAGTTTCAGTCGCTGATCGATTACGGCGAAGGACTTGTCGTATTGTCCGTTAGTCGCGTAGAAAGCGGCGAGGGAGCTCGGACCCGCCGCGCTATCGGGATACGTCGTAGTGATTGACAACATCTCGCGCTCGACACAGACCTTGTCCTTCATCTCGCTACACACGCTGGCCACCGCGATCGCCCCGAGGTATGGATTGCGCTTCCTGATCTCCTGCGCCATCGCTCGCGCCTTTTCCTTGCTACCGCCGAGGAAACCGGGCGCCTGCAGGTAGTACTGGATCATGTCGGACTTTGCTTCGAGGTTGTCCGGATCAAGCGCAATTGCCTTCTCCCAGGCGGCCTTTGTCTTGTTGGCCAGGAAGGGCTGCTTGAGCTTGCTCGCCTTCTGCGCCTGCGTGCCGTACGCTCTGCCGAGCCAACCGTAGTAGACAGAGCTCCGTGGATTCATCGACACCGCTTTTTCGAGCCAGTCGACAGCCTTCGGTGCGTCGTTCTGCTCGAGGGCAATGCGGCCGAGAAGATATGCGGCTGGCGCCTCTCTTGAACCAACCGGCTGAAGCACTGCTCGGGCTTCGGCGTACCGCTTATCATCGAACAGCTTCTTTCCCTGATCGGACTGCGGTGACTGAGCGTCGAGCGGGGCGGCATTGGCGACGCCAAATGCCGCCAGCAGCAAAAATGTTTTCATCCGGGTTCCTGGGAGTATTGGCGAGGGTCACATGGACTACGCAGGAGGTCTCTCCGTAGTTCCGGCTCCACGCTACCAGATTCTGGTCGAGACCACTTCGCTGGTCGTGTCTCGCCCACGGCGAACCGTAAACACCGCGGTCGTGTCGAACCGGATCCAGCGCATCCCGTTCCTGAGGGCCAGCATCGACGGCGAGGGGTGAAGAAAAAGACCAGTTGCGTCAACGGTGTCGAGCGCCGTTACGCTGGCAAGATCACCCACTTCCCGCACGCGCGGCCGAAGCCGGGCAAGCGACTCGTCATAGTTGAGCGCAACGTCAACCCGAAGAGGCTCAGCGCCGGGCAACACGATGCTGCCTCCACGCACGAGCACATCGACCGCTGCACGCGCGTTGGTCGGTAGCGCATCGTATACCGCTGGATCAGCCGCAAGGTGACGCTCGGTGGCAATTGCATCGAGAGCGGAAAGAATCGCTGCGACATTCAGAGCGCGCAGCCGCTGCTTCTCCGGGTCATTCGGAAGCGCGCCGCTCTCGATGAGCACGGTGCTCGTTCCCCACTGCTGCATGAGATCACCAAACGCCCGCGGCTCGAACGCGTCGTTGTATTTCGCGATGCGTCCGGGAATCTCCGCCTCGAGAACCGACGCGATCTCCGCTGCAACGAGTCGTGCCGTCGTACGTGCGGGTCCGTAGGTCCGCTCCTCGTCGGCCGTCGGCGCGAGGAGCGCAATCGCAACCTGCCTGCCCGCCCCCTCCGAAAGTGTACGAGCGTTCTGGTCGTGCAGGTTAAACCCGAATTCAGGCTTGATCGAATCGCGCAGCGCCTTGAGCGCGCGGGCCTCCGGAGTCACGAGGCTGCGCGCATCGCGATTGATATCGACGCCTACCGCGTTCTCCCTTTGAAACAGCTCCGCACCATCCGGGTTCAGCATTGGAACCATCACGACCTTCAACCGGGATGCGATTCGATTGCGAAGCGGATCGACTATCGCTGCACCTCCGGCGAACCACGACATGAGGTCCGCAAGCGCCATTGTGGCGGTCGACTCGTCGCCGTGCATCTGCGACCAGAGCAACACGTTCACCGGTCCCGTACCATAGGTGATCGCACGGATTGGCCGCCCCTGAACGGAGCGGCCAATTTCCTGAACCGCGAGGTCGGGACGTCGAATTATCGGTTCGAGCGCTGTCCAAAGCTGCGCGTGGGTAAACTTGCGAGTGCTGATCGCGGCAACGCGGTGACGTTCTGATATGGCGCGGGCATGCATGGCGCAACACGGCGGCGTGACAGATGCGGTGCGACCGCGCACAACCCCTGAAATCGATCGGGCGCACGCCGCGATGATGACACCGAGAACGAGAAATTGCCAGATGCGTATGAGCCTGTTCATAAGTAGATGAGTGTGGGAAACAGTTCTCACCGCGGGTTGAAAAACCACTGCGATTGCCTTACCGCCCTGCGCGAAGGGACTTGATCTCGCTTGCCAGGGCGGCCCCGAAGCGGTCGATCTCGAGCATCGGTGTATAGACGTTGGGAGATACGCGGAAGGCGCGAAGACCTGGGTCACTGCGAATCCCTCCCATTCCCTGCACCAGTATTCCGTGCCGTTCCCGAAGCGTCTTCTGAATCGACGCCGGATCGACCCCCGGAATCTCTACTGCGGTGAGAGCGCAAGTCATGGCCGCGTCGCCAGTCGCATAGAAACGCGCGTCAGGCACCGCGCTCGAGACATGTTTTCGAACAATTGAGGCCAGATAGCGCAGTCGTGCAGCTTTGCGAGCGGGTGCCAGCGAGGAATGCAAAGCCAGTGCAGGAATCGCCGCGAGATTGATGTATTCCGGGACAGTACCAGTCCACTCGAACCGCCCCATGCCTTGCTGATCCCTCATGGGAGGCATGAGCGGCCAAACAGTCGTTACATTTTCCGGGCGCATCCAGAGCACGCCGAGCCCGACCGGTGTGCCGAGCCACTTGTGGGCGCTCGCGCCGTAGTAGTCGCAGCCGAGTGACCGAACCGGATTGGCGAGGAGACCGAGTGACTGGGCACCGTCAACGACAACCTGTGCACCGAATGAATGAGCGCGGTCGGCGATTCGCCTGACGGGCAGGTACTGACCAGTCAGATTGCTGGGGTGAGTAAGCAGCACAAGCCGGGTTCGCGGCCCGATGGCTTCGGCATAAAGCGCTTCGAGCGACGCCATGGAAGTCGCGGGCACGGGGGGCATTACCATTTTCAGTACAACACCGTCCCTCGCCCGTCGCTGTTCCAGTGCATCCAGCGTGGCGTAGTAGTCGTGCGATGAGCAGACTATTTCATCACCTGGCTTGAGCGGGAAGCCGAGAAGCACCGTGTGCAGCGCTTCGGTGGCGTTCCGAATGAGACTGATTTCAGCCGGCGAGACTTCCATCGCCGACGCCAGCGCGGCACGAAGCCGAGTTGTAGAAAAAGTTTCCCACTGCTTCGGAAGCTGCTCAGCGGGAAGCGCTTCGAGCGCGCGCGCCTGGCGTACAAGCTCCTCCATCGCCGAGCGCGACGCTGGATTGGTCCATCCATGGTCCAGATTTACGACGCCGGGCTGGAGATCATAGAGTGCCCGAACGCGCGACCAATATGCTTCGTCGCGCGCGACAGCTTCGTCGGTTCGAGGGTCATCGAACGCCGGAATGTTCCGGCCATTGACCCACGATTCGAACGCTGACGCGTCGCGCACCGTGAAAGGAAATGCGAGGGCACCCGATGCGACGGTGGCGGCACGTGCAGACTCACGAAGGAAAGAGCGACGGTTGGTGCGGTTCAGGGGCACTGTAATCCTCTGGTCTGCGTTAAGAACGAAAAACCCGGTCCACACTCAAAGGAATCAGCCGAGAATATGTGGTCCCCCAGCGGCGCGTGCGCGGGTGGAATTCATCCCACGGGACGATGGCGCGGAAATGGGGCATCGGAACCGCCCTGCCTTCGGGACAATCGAAAACTCCCGCATAGAAATCGCGGGTGGACTGAAGATCGCGTACAAGGGGAAGCGAAGTGGAAGGAGTGCGGCTCACCGAGTCAGGTTTGTCTGATGCCATTCACATTGGACGGCCGTGGAATCGCAGGGCGCGGTCGTTCTCAAATCGAGCTTAACACGGGGACTGATGCAAGCCAGGGTTTTGAGCAAGCTGATGCGTCTTTACCGATGAAGCGGCTGGTCGCGATC
The DNA here is from genome assembly GCA_037721215.1 of Gemmatimonadaceae bacterium. Classification (NCBI taxonomy): domain Bacteria; kingdom Pseudomonadati; phylum Gemmatimonadota; class Gemmatimonadia; order Gemmatimonadales; family Gemmatimonadaceae; species Gemmatimonadaceae bacterium. Next base: position 79,615 of record JBBJNV010000002.1, on the reverse strand, counting down.
ATCGCCGTCCTATTGTCGCTGGCGGCTCTCCATTTCAGCCGTCCTGTCATGCTGCCGGTCGTCGCGGGCCTCATGATCGCGGCGCTTGCGTGGCCGCTCCTCCATTACCTCGAGCGCAGAATTCCGTCGTGGGCTGCGCTTCTCGTTACGATTCTGGCCGTTACTTCGGTGATCGCGGCGCTGCTCGCGACCATCAGCTGGAGCGCTACTACCATCGTGCGCGACCTTCAGGCGCAAACTGACCGGATTGCGGCCCTTCAGTTTCGGTTGGGCGCAGTTGTAGAGCAGTTTGGAATCACGCTCCCGCAGATTGGCGGTGGACAGAGCTCCGGCGCCGCCGGGAACGGCAGCGTAAGCGGTCTGGCGAAATCCGTCGCGGGAGCACTGTTCGCGGTTTTTGGCTACCTCGCCCTTTCCATCGGATTCGCGGCACTGGCGCTGGCGGAGCGGCGGGAGGCCGCCGAGAGAATCATGAAGCGGTTTCCGGGAGGACCGGGCGACACAGTCATTGAGATTTCATCGAAAGTCACGACGGCGGCGCGCCAGTATTTCCGCGCAAAATCGCTGACAAGTGTGATCTCCGGCGTAATGACCGGTGTCATTGCGCTGGCCTTCGGTCTCAAGTTCGCACTGATATGGGCACTGTTTGCGTTTCTTCTCGAGTACGTGCCGACGATCGGGTCACTGCTCGCCGTAGTGCCACCCGTACTCTATGCCCTGGTGCAGTTCAATGGGTTCGGCGAGCCTCTCGGATTGCTTGCGGCACTGACTGTGGGACAGCTCTATCTCGGCAACTATATCGACCCGCGGCTCGAGGGACGATTGCTGTCGGTATCTCCCCTCGTCGTGCTCTTCTCTATTGTCTTCTGGGGATGGCTCTGGGGACCGGCGGGCGCCCTGCTCGGTGTGCCCATCACTGTGGCGATCACGATAGTGACACGCCATTTCGAGGAGACGCGCTGGATCTGGGCGCTGCTGTCGGCGCCGGCAGAAGAGCATGACCAGGGCTGACTGGACTACGGGATTGCCGCATTGCCTGAGCTCTTTGCTGCTTGCTCTAACCGTTACCGCGTGTTCTCCGCGGGCGTTCGCTGAACGAATAGTTGTGCGAGGTGATGCGCCGGCCGAAACTGGAAATGCATACGGTGTTTCGCCCCAGCAGGTTCTCGATGTCTACCGCCCGGGCGCGAGCCGCACCGCGCCGCCTGTCATCGTATTCCTGTACGGCGGGAGATGGTCGTCCGGCACCCGCCACGACTACAGGGCACTCGCGAATGCCTTCACCGGCCGCGGGTGGATTGTAATCGTCCCGGATTATCGTCTCTACCCCGACGTAAAATTTCCAGCCTGGGTGGAGGATGGCGCGCGGGCAATCAGATGGGCCTTCGATAACGCGGCGCGTCTCGGAGGCGATACCGCACGGGTCTCAGTTGTCGGACATTCGGCTGGTGGTCATACGGCGGCTCTGCTCGCGCTCGACGAACGGTATCTGCGCGCGGCCGGCGTATCACCGGGCTCAGTCCGCGCCTACGTGAGTATCGCCGGGCCTGTCGAAACTACATGGACCGATCCCGACATTCAGGCGCTCATGGGCCCCAAGGAAGGCTGGGCCGCGACCTACCCGGCCACCTTCATCGATGGAACCGAGCGGCCGGTTCTCTTTCTTCATGGGAGCGATGACAAGACCGTCAGTTACCTCCATTCGATACGGCTTGCTGAGCGCATTCGGGCTGTTGGAGGGTGTGCCGCAGCAAGGATTTACGATGGAATTGGCCACGTTCCGATAATTCTCGCTGCAATGTTTCCTTCACTCGCGAGCGCTCCCGTCCTCAATGACGTCATTCGCTTTATTCAGGACCCGGCGGCGCAATGCGCCCGTGGCGGCGGTTCCATCTGATCGTGAATGGGGCCGGACGAGTGCCGGGCGATTGTGCCCATGATCACGGGTAATCATCGGCAAAGACTTCCGTGGGGCTCATGATCACGGCAAGCTTCCCTGATGACGACAGGCATGCCGCACCCCGTGGTGCATGTGGAGTACCCCTCGTGGGTGAACGAGGTCGTGGATTGGAATCATCGCTTCGAGTCCGATGACGAGCGGATGCGGCTTGCAATCACGCTGTCGCGGGTAAATGTCGAGCGCGGGGACGGTGGCCCCTTCGGCGCCGCAATTTTTGAATCGGGCTCAGGGAGGGTGATTGCGGCAGGCATGAACAGCGTGGTGCGCCACAACAACTGCACGCTCCACGGCGAGATGGTCGCATTCATGATGGCCCAGCAGCGGTTAGGCTCGTTCACGCTTAACGCCCCGCACCTGAGCGCCCACGAGCTCTTCACTTCGTGCGAGCCATGTGCGATGTGCCTCGGCGCAACGCTCTGGAGCGGTGTCGAGCGAGTTGTGTACGGAGCTACCCGCGACGACGCGTCCCGCCTCAATTTCGAAGAAGGGCCGGTCTTCCCCGAATCTTACCGGTATCTCGAAGACCGCGGCATCAGAATCGAGCGGGCCGTTCTGCGCGACGAGGCACGCGCAGTGCTCGAGCTGTATCGGGAACGAAGCGGGAAAATCTACAACGGCTGACGCCAGCCTTTACAGTAACCTGACACGATTCGGAGACATCTGGCCGAACCGTTGCCGTCCGGAATGTGTCACATCGTTGGCTTCGCCAATCGCCTGAGCCCCTCGTGGCTCTGCTCACACATTCTGTCACAGGCTCTGATCTTCGCCCCCCAACTGTGAAAATCTACCCGCTGGTCTTCATTCTGCTCGCAGCATCATCAGCTCGTTTTCTGGGAGCCCAGCAGACCGCGGCCGACGTCATTCGCGGACGTATCACCGATGACTCATCCCGCGCACTCGTCGCAACGGTCACGGTAACCCGCGGGCCCGACCGCCTCACGCAGTCGGATACGACAGACAGCACGGGCAATTATCGCGTGAGGTTCGAACAGGGAACCGGCGACTATCTGGTATACGTCACTGCGCCGGGATTCAGGGCAGCGCGCCGACGCGTACAGCGCGAGGGTACGGAAACCGAACTCGTCGCCAACTTTTCGCTGGGCAGCGATGTCGCTCAGCTCGAGGCAGTCCGTGTTTCGGCGCGACGTCCCGTCCGTGCCAGCAATAACATCACGCCAACTCAACAAATCGAGCCGGGCTCCTCCGAACGCTGGAGCGACGGCGTCGCTGGCCAGCTTCCACCAACTGTCGCAGGCGATCTCACTGCAATCGCCGGCACAATGTCGAACGTCACGCTCACTCCCGGGGGCGCGTCGATCGTTGGATCGGGATCGGAGTCGAATCTCAACACGTTGAACGGAATGGGATTCGCAGCCGGTGCCATCCCGCGCGCGGCGCGCACCGAGACGCGCGTTACCGGTGCTACATTCGACCCGACGCGCGGTGGATTTGCCGGGGCGAATGTCGACGTCCGCCTCGGACCGGGGAGCCGCAATTATCAGCGTCGGAACGGATTCGTCACTCTCGATCCCCAGTCGCTCCAGTTCTCGGATCCGCTTTCGCGATCAGTGGGAGCCACACCTGCAGGTTTTCGCGCCAGCTTCGGAGCAGACGGAGAGCTGATCAGGCGGGCGCTCACATACAACGTCGCAGTCGATGTAGCAAGAAATTCCAGTGACCCCGCAACGCTCGTCAACGTCGGTGCAGAAGAGCTGCTCCTGGCGGGCGTGTCGCCCGATTCCGTCGCCCGTGTCATCGCACTCGCCGATCCGCTCGGGCTCGGCCTTTCGAGCAACGGCATTCCACTCGACAGGCAGCACCGGGCAATCACCTGGCTCGGCAGACTCGACGATACCCGGGACACTCTCCAGACGCGCGCTTTCACGACTTACGCCGGTCTCACCCGCGACGGAGCTCTCGGATTCGGACCTCTCATTGCGCCATCATCTGCCGGCGAACGCAACGAGCGCACGCTGGGCGCGCAGCTCACACTCGGCAGATATCTAGGCGCCGCGCGGCGGGTGCTGAACGAATCGCGGTTTGCTGCCAGCCACATCCGCACCGATGTCACGCCGTATCTCTCTCTCCCTAGTGCGAGCGTGATCGTTCGCTCGTCGACTCCCGGCGCCGGCAGCGACATCACCAGTCTCACGCTCGGCGGCGGGTCGTCGCTCAACGCGGACGACGCGCGATGGACAGCCGAGGGCGCGAATGAAACCATCTGGAATGCGCAGGGCAGGCGCCACCGGTTCAAGGGCTTTCTATGGGCGCGCGCCGATGGCCTGAGGCAGGAAGGTATTTCGAACTCGCTTGGCTCCTTCGCGTTCAACTCTCTTGAAGATCTGGCGGCGGGACGTGCTTCCAGTTTTTCGCGCACGCTCTCCCAGCCAGTTCGATCCGGCTCGGTTTGGAACGCGGCTGCTGCCCTGGCGCATCAGTACGCACCAACCGGGTTTCTGAGCATTCTTTACGGAGCTCGCTTCGAGGCTGACGGATTCATGGATACTCCCGCCGCAAACCCTGAGCTCGAACGCGCGCTTGGCGTGCGCTCGGGCGTCGCACCCGGCCGCGTTCATGTGAGCCCGCGAGCGGGCTTTTCGTACACCTACAATCGCGATCGCGATAATGGAAACGGTACGAACCAGAGCAATGTCGGCCGGTTTTATCGCACGACATCCGGCGTCATCCGCGGTGGTATCGGCGAGTTCCGCGATCTGCTTCGCCCCGGCATTCTCGCCGATGCCTCTGCGGCAACTGGGCTCCCCGGCGCAACGTCATTCCTGTCCTGCGTCGGCGGCGGAGTTCCGGCCCCGGACTTTCCGCTGTTCGAGAGCGATCCGACACGCCTTCCGGCACAGTGTGTCGATGGCAGCGGCGTCCTGGCTGAGCGTGCGCCCGGGGTGACCCTGATCGATCCATCCTACGATGTCCCGCGCACCTGGCGCGCATCGCTCGACTGGAATACGAGCTTTCACAAATGGGTGGTGAGGTTGAGCGGACTTGGCTCCTACGATCTGTCGCAGCCTGGCGTAGTGGACGCGAATTTCGCGGGTGTCCAGCGGATCACCCTCGCCAGCGAATCGGAGCGGCCGGTGTTTGTTTCTGCTGCGGCAATCGATCCCCTCAGCGGTTCCGTGTCGGCGGCGGAATCGCGGAGGACGAGCGAGTTCGGGCGCGTCAGCAGTAGAGTGAGCGATCTGCGGGGCTATGGCGGGCAGATGACGCTCAACGTTTCGCCGGACGTGTTCAAGATGCGCCCGCGATTTTCGATGTTCGCATCGGCCGCCTACACTCTTCAGTGGAGCCACCGCCAGTTCCGGGGATTCGACGGCGGCGGATTCGGCGATCCACGGCAGGTCGAGTGGTCACCAGGCACGAACGACGCACGCAACGTGATCGTTCTCAGCGGCGGCTTCTCAACTCCGAAAGTCGGAACGATCACCATGTTCGCCCGGGCGCAGTCCGGCCTGCCCTTTACGCCCACTGTGCAGGGTGACATCAACGGCGACGGCCGCAGCGGCGATCGGGCATTCATCCCGAATCCCGACACCGAAAGCGACCTCGCGCTCGCCGGGCAGCTCCGGAACCTCATCGAGACCGGTGCACCGACGGCAAAGACGTGCCTGCTCGCCAACCTCGGCCAGGTGGCAAGCCGCAACGGATGCCGCGGGCCGTGGACTCAGTCGCTCAACATCCAGTGGAGACCTGTCCTGCCGCGGCGGTGGGGAAGTCGTCTCATACCGAATGTGTACCTGCAGAATGTTCTTGCGGGCCTCGATCAGGCCATTCATGGCAACGGCTTACTGCGCGGCTGGGGCTCGCAGGCGGCGCCTGATCCTGTGCTGCTGGTGCCACGCGGCTTCGACGCGGCGGCCCGCCGTTTTCGCTACGATGTCAACTCGCGATTCGGTGCAACGCGACATGGTCGCACGCTCGGCCGCGACCCTTTCCGGATTGTGATCGACTTCTCTCTGAACCTCTCCACCGATTTTGATCTGCAGCAGCTGCGACGCGCCGTCGAGCCGGTGCGCAATCCCAGGGGACTGGAACGCCGATCGGCGGATTCGCTAGCGGCATTCTATCTCACCAACACATCGAGTGTTCACAAGCTGCTGATACGGGAAACCGATTCGCTCTTCCTGAGCAAGACCCAGGTAGCGGCGCTCCGGACGGCGGACTCCGTGTATTCCGCGCGGGTCGTGGGCATCTACGCGCCACTCGGGCAGTTTCTATCGCATGGTGACGGTGGCGCCGGCAAGACGCAGATGGACAGCGTGAAGTCGGTGCAGAAGGCGTATTGGAAGATCTTCTGGGAACAGCCGGAAATAGCTGCTGAGATCGTGTCGCCAGCGCAGCGGGAGCTCATTCCGATGTTCAGGTCGATGCTGCTAATCCCGGCGCGCGAGCGGGAGCAAAGCCAGTGGCAGTTCGGTAATCCCGTGACCTTCCCCGCCGCACGGGCTGGAAGCGCACCGAGCGGAGAGGTTCAGATTCGAAGAACGCCGTGAAACACGGGTAACCGGCACACAGCGACAGCCTTCCGCGCGCGGGCCGTTGGTGGCAACCTTCCCCGGATGAGTCGACATCCGTCAGCCACTACTCTCGAACCCTCGATGCTCGCCGATGCCACAGATTCGTTGCGCGAGGCGAATATCGCCTTTGCCAGTGCGCATCCTGGCGAGGGTCCGGGTCGCCAGCCCGTTCATACTGTGTACGGCGGGGCGCAGTTGTTTTCTGCTGATTCGGTCCCAAAGCTCGGATCGATCGCCTTACGCGCGCTGACACAGTACGCCGCGGATCCCGCCGACCTCGGACGCGCGCTCGGCATTCTCGATCATTCTTCGCTTGCCGTCATCGACCAGAGACTTCGCGACAAACTGGTCCGCGAGCCGATCGAGGATTTTCGCATCGACTTCGAGGATGGGTACGGCAACCGGCCCGATGCCGAAGAAGATGGTCACGCCGAGTCGGTCGCTCACGAAGTCGCGAAGGGGATGAGAGAGAAGACGCTTTCGCCATTCATCGGAATGCGAATCAAACCGCTCACCGAGGAGCTCCGCGGCCGCAGCATTCGCACCCTGGATATGGTGACGACCGCTCTTGTCGAGGCTGGCGGCATTCCGGAAAACTGGATCGTCACCGTTCCAAAGGTCACTGTGATTCAGCAGGTGGAATACACGGTTAACGTACTTCGAGTGCTCGAGCAAAACCTTGGTCTTGCCGATGGAACGCTGCGGTTCGAAGTGATGGTAGAAACTCCGCAGATAATTCTGGACGAGAGTGGTACGTCGCTGCTGCCGCGGCTGCTCGGCGCGTCTGACGGGCGGTTGCGCGGCGCTCACTTCGGGACGTACGACTACACGGCCAGCTGCAACATTACGGCTGCGTATCAGCGCATGAAGCATCCAGCGTGCGACTTCGCGAAGCACTTCATGCAGGTTGCGTTTGCCGGTACGGATGTCTGGCTGTCCGACGGATCGACAACGGTAATGCCCGTTGCGATTCATCGCGCGGTTGCGGGTGGCAAGTCGCTCACGTCTGACGAGGTGGCGGCGAACGAAACGAGCGTCCATGCCGCGTGGAAGATGCACTTCGACGACGTCCGGCATTCGCTGTCTGGCGGATTCTATCAGGGGTGGGATCTGCATCCGGCGCAACTCGTAACCAGGTATGCTGCACTCTACAGTTTTTTCCTCGAGGGCATCGATGCCGCCGGCGTGCGATTGAAGAGTTTCGTCGGCAAAGCGGCACAGGCCACGCTGATTGGCGATGTCTTCGACGACGCCGCAACAGGCCAGGGGCTGCTCAATTTCTTTCTGCGCGGAATCAACTCCGGGGCGATCACCGAAGCCGAAGCGTTGGAAATGACCGGACTTACCCCCGAAGATTTCCGGCAACGTTCGTTCGTCAGGATCATGAAAGGACGGATGTGAGCGGGCAGACCGTGGAGCTGCTGGACCTGATTGCACGGTGGGTTCATGTGATCGCTGCGATCATGTGGGTGGGCAATTCTCTCCTCTTCAACTGGCTTGACCGATCGCTGATTGGTGCAACCGGCCCCGGGCACACGCGCTCGCCAATCGGTACCATCTGGCTGCTTCATTCGGGCGGGTTCTACTACGTAGAGAAGACGCCGCTGAAGGGCGAGAAACTCCCCGCACCTCTGCACTGGTTCAAGTGGCAGGCGTACACGACCTTCATCAGCGGGATTGCGTTGCTGATCGTCGTGTACTACGCAGGCGGGCGGGCGGTGCTGGCCGACCCTCTGGTTGCAGGTTTGAGCCACTGGCAGGCGGTTGCTGTAGGCGTCGGCGCCCTGGTACTGGGTCGCGCTTTCTACGAAACCATGCAACGCTCGGTCGCACCGAAATCGGAGACGGTTGCGGTGGTCGCGTGGGTCGTGGCGCTCGCGGCGATCTCCGTTGCATTGACGCAGCTGTTGAGCGGACGGGCCGCCTTCCTGCATGCAGGCGCCATGCTTGGAACGATCATGGCGGCGAACGTCGCCGAGACCCTCATGCCTTCCCAGCGCGAACTGGTGAAATCGGTGGGCGAAGGCAGGGGCGCGGATCCGGTGATCGCGGCGAGGGCGAAGCGCGTATCGCTTCACAACAACTATCTCACGTTCCCGGTCATCGCACTGATGTTGAGTGGTCATTTTCCAGGATTATATGGGCACCCATATAATTGGCTGCTCCTTCTGGTCATGGTCGCTGCTGGCGCCGGAGTTCGTCATGCTCTCAACATCCGATTTACGTACCCGCACTGGAAACCGGCACTCGCAGCGACGATTGCGTCGAGTGTCGTAGCCCTGTACGTCATAATCCATGCTGGGGCCGCGCCCCGACAGTCCGTCGCTGGCTCCCGAGGGCCATTGACATTTGAGGATGCACGGCACGTCATCGACCAGCGTTGCACGGTATGCCATTCGAGTGAACCGGCTGATCGATCGTTCGGTGTTGCACCAGGCGGCGTGATGTTCGACACGCCTGGGCAGATCATCGCCCACGCAGCGCGCATCCGGGAGCGGGCCGTCGTCACGCGGACGATGCCGCCCGGCAACAAGTCGAATATCACGGACGCCGAGCGCGCGCTACTCGGCAGGTGGATCGCCGCCGGCGCGCGCGCCGGTGGGAGGTTATAGCGCCGCCAATCGGGGTTCTCTCTCCATCGGTGGGAGGTTGTAGCGCCGCCTATCGGGGTTCTCTCTCGATCGGCGGGACGACAAGGGCCACCTCAGGCCGAGGTTTCCCTCCTGATCACAGGGGCGACCCTGGTGCCGAACAGCTCGATGGCGCGCATCACCTTTGCGTGCGGCAGCGGTCCGACGGTGAGTTGCATGAGGAAACGGTCGTGACGGAAGATCTCGTATTGATAGAGGATTTTGTCGATCACTTCCTGCGGACTTCCGACTGCGAGAGCCCCGTGCAGCAGACGCGCCTGCTCAAAATCCCGCCGCGTCGTTGGCGGCCAGCCCCGCTCGGCGCCAACCCTCGTCATTACCTCGGCATATGGCGGAAAGAAATCGTCGGCTGCCTGCCGCGAGTCGTCTCCGATGAACCCGTGCGAGTTGATGCTCACCCGCATCGCGGCTGGATCGCGCCCGGCCTTCTCCGCCGTGTGGCGGTACAGATTGATGAGTGACGCAAAGCGCGCTGGCTGTCCCCCGATGATCGCCAGCGCCATGGGAAGCCCCAGGGTCGCCGCGCGTACGACAGACTGCGCGGTTCCACCAACAGCAATCCACACTGGCAGCAGATTCTGGAGCGGTCTCGGGTACACCCCAAGCCCATCTATCGGCGCTCGATGACTGCCTGCCCAGTTGACTTTCACCGAATCACGCAGCTTCAGCAGAAGGTCGAGCTTTTCCGAGAAAAGGTCGCTGTAGTCGTCGAGGTCGTAGCCAAACAGCGGAAAAGATTCTATGAACGACCCTCGACCGGCCATGATTTCCGCCCGCCCGCCAGACAGAAGATCGAGCGTCGCAAAGTCCTGGAACACACGCACCGGATCGTCGGAGCTGAGGACCGTGACTGCGCTGGTGAGCCTGATGTTCTTTGTACGGGTTGCTGCCGCGGCGAGGACGACCGCAGGTGCAGACACGGCGTAATCAGGACGGTGATGCTCGCCGACGCCGAAGACGTCCAGGCCTACCTCGTCGGCGAGCTCGATTCCTCGATCAGATCGCGAAGTCGCTGGCCAGCCTGCTCCGGCGAACCGGTAGCCTCATCAGGGTTCACTTCAGCGAAAGTATAGACGCCGATTTCCATATGCAGTAAGAATGACAGCCGGCGCCGTCAACTCCCGCGATATGTGGAATATCCGAACGGACTGAGCAGCAGAGGCACGTGGTAGCGCTCTCCTCCGCCATTGATACGAAAACTGACCACGACTTCTGAATAGAACGCCTCACGTGCAGTCGCGTCGAAGTACTCACCAACGGCGAAGGCCAGTCGATACTCTCCCTCCGCAAGCGCAACTCCCGCTGCATTCAAATCGCGAACGCGGCCGTCGGCATCTGTCGTCCCAGACCCGATAGCGGCATCTCCCCGGGAAAGCGCCACTCGAATACCCGCGGCAGGTTTGCCGAGCGCCGTGTCGAGTACGTGGGTGCTGATGGTAATCATTCGTCCCCCGAACAGTTTCCGCAATCGGAGCTGCGTTATCTGCCGCTGCTCATCGGCTGCCGTCCGCAGCTCGATATCGGCATCGTTTGCCAGGCGCTTCCTGGCGACAGTCAGCAACTCACTCGGCGTCCTTCCGTTTGCGCACGCGATGTAAATGTGGCCGAAGCGACGCTCGTACTCCTTGTTCATGTCAGCGATCTCCGCCTGCGTTCCTTCGGATGCCGCGCCGATCGCTTCTTGTTCCGCGCGCGACCATGACGACGCACGCGCATCCTGAGCCGCGACGCTCTGCGTTTCACCGATCCGCGGGTGATGGGCGAAAGCTTCATGCCAGTCGCCCGCATCGGTCGATGCCCAGGCCTGGTCAGCTGCAAGCAGGAGCGCGTCGAGCGAGCCGAAGGGCCTCCGGCCGATCATCTCGTCGACCCATCGCGAGGAACCGCAGCACGACCTCAGCAGCTCGGCGGATGCGTCCGCCGGAAGCGCGTTGAAATCATGCACCGTAAGAGTCATTGCGGAGCAGCCGTTCCGATGAGGCGCAGCCGCGCTACCCCGCCGTCGGGATAGATGCTGAGTCGAACATGCGTCGCCGCACGCTGATCGATGGACTCGAACCGATGGCGCGAATGCGGCTGCAACGGCGTGTCGCCGAGCAGCATGCTCCATTCCTGTACCGAATCAGTGATCGATGCGACTCCGCCTGTTTTCTCCGCATCGATGCATTCAACCGTGCAGCTACCGGGGGCATTTCCCTTGTAATGGTCCGTATCGATTTCAATGCGATTGATTGAGCCGCGCCGCGCGAGACGGATAATTGACCAGTCGTGCCCCGGTCCGCGACGCCGTTTAGTCTCCCAGCCGTCGCCCATGTGCGTCGACCTGCCTGGCAGGATCAGATTCTGGCGATGTCCGTAATGCATGTCGCTGCAAGCGACGACAAAGCCGCCGCTTTCCATTGCCGCGAGATCGACTTCGCGGCCCTGCTCGAACAACCGCGGATCGGGCAGCACATCTCCATGTACGCGCAGCCGGGCGATGCCGCCGTCGGGGAAGATGTTCAGGCGCAGATGCGTCACGCGCGCTGCATGGCGGTCGATAGCGAACAGATTCTGACTGTTACCGTTGAGTGGGGACGGCGCGAGCAGCGGCTCCCACGGTGTCTGAGACCTCGCAACGCTGTCTGCTGACGGTGTTCCGCCGATTGCACAGGCGTCGACGCTGGCGTGCTCCGGAAAGTTGCCGGTAAAAAAACTCGTATCGATAACCACGCCTCGTACGATTCCCGATACGCCGAGCCGGATGATCGCCCAGTCGTGGCCGGGAGTGCGCCGGCGCCGGGTTTCCCATCCGTCCATCCATTTTCCGCGCTCGGTGTACGCACCTTCGCGCCACTCCGGCGCACCAAGCCTGGTTAATCCCTCTTTCGCCGCAAAGAATTCATCATTCGCCGCAATCACCGCCCCGCCGAGCCGTTCGGAAGCAAGGTCCGGCAGATCCATGAACGAGGCATCGGGGGTTTCGGATGCATCACCGGAAGCTGGGATCATGGGGAAAGCGTAACATGGAAATGTTTCATTGGTCAGTGGAACGAGGGATCGTCACTGAATACGAGGCGTCCGCCGACCCAGGTTGCCAGCACCTTGCCGAATAGTTTGCGTCCGGCATACGGAGTGACGGGATGGCGATGCTGAAGAACCGCGGGATCCACGACAAAGCTGGCATCTGGATCCCAGACCACGATATCTGCATCGCAACCTGCAGCAAGGTTTCCTTTCCTGTCGCCGAGCCCCGCGAGCCGGGCCGGTGCCGCGCTCATCCATTCAGCTGTCCGCTCCGCGCAGATACCGCGTTCACGCGCGCCTGTCCAGACCGCCGCGAGCGCGATCTGCAGCGACGCAATTCCTCCCCACGCAGAAAAAAAATCGCCGGCTGTTTCTTTCATCGCGGGCGGGCACGGCGAGTGGTCTGATGCGACGAGATCGACGTCGCCTTCAATGAGGGAGTTCCATAGACCGTCCCGCTCGGCGGCATCACGAATCGGCGGCGCACATTTGAATTCGGTTGCGCCGTCCGGGATATCGTCCGCGGCGAAGGTGAGATAATGCGGGCATGTCTCGACGGTGATCGGCAGCCCGCCCTCCCGGGCAGCACGCACGAGGTCGAGGGAGGTCGCGGCAGAAAGATGAACGATGTGAATTGGCGTCCGATACTCTTCCACTAGCCGGACAAGGAGCGCGATCGCAGCGCGCTCCGAATCAACGGGACGCGACGCCAGATAGTCGGCGTAAATGCGCGATCCACTACCGTGGTGGGTGAGCAGCCACGCGGGATCCTCGGCGTGCACCATCAGTGGAAGCCCAAGCCGGGCGAGCACTGGCAGCGCGACGCGCAGGTTGGTTTCGGTAACGGCGGGAAATTCTTCCACCCCTGAGGGCACGAGAAAGCATTTGAAAGCGCGTACTCCCGCGTCGCGAAGACCCGGCAGCTCGCCAGCGTTACCCGGCACCACACCCCCGATGTATTCGACATTCACGACGCATTTGCCGTTTGCCGCGGTCCGCTTTGCTTCAAGCGCGCCGGCGGTGGTGGTCGCCGGAATCGCGTTCAGCGGCATGTCGAGGATCGTCGTTATGCCACCTGCCGCCGCCGCCCGCGTGGCGCTCTCGAATCCTTCCCATTCAGTTCGTCCCGGCTCGTTGATATGGACGTGGGTGTCGACAAGACCGGGCATGACAAGAAACTCGCCCGCATCCGTGACCGATGCGTTCGCACCGACATCGTCCCACGCAGCCACGCGGCTGATCCGTCCGCTCGCGATGTGAAGCGATGCAGGGCCGAGGCCCTCTGCCGTGACGACCCGCTGGCCGCGAATGATGAAATCAGGCAGTGTCGGCCCAGAACCGGCGAAGCAGATTCGCGGACACCCTCAGTCGATATTCCGCCGTCGACCTGATGTCGTCGATCGGCTTGATCTCTCGCATGAGTACAGCCGCGGCATCATCGATGCTGGCGCCGTCGCCGAGTGCCCGTTCGGTCTCTGGAGCACGTACCACAGTGGGTGCCACGCTGCCGAATGCGATCCGCGTTGCCGGCCCGCGAACACCCGCCACGACGATCTTCGATATTGCCTGAGCCGCACGCGTTCCAACTTTTCTGAACCATTGCCTGCCTTCGACGGCCGCGATTTCGATTGCGACAATCAGCTCATCCGGCTTCATCACCGTTGCCCGGTATCCCGTGTAGAACTCGTTGATCGAAACACGGCGCTCATGCTCCGCGTTGCGCAGCACGACAACAGCATCTGCAGCGGCGAGCACCGGCAGCGAGTCCCCCGCCGGCGACGCGTTGGCGATGTTCCCGCCAAGCGTACCCCGGTTCTGAATCTGCACCCCACCCACCTGCCCCGATGCCTCGGCGAGCATCGGCAGGCGCTCGGCGACAACCGAAGACCGCATCAGCGCCGAATACGTCGCGAGCGCACCGATCACCAGGATGTCGTCACGCACCGAGATTCCACGCAGCTCATCGAGACCCCAGATATCGACGAAGCGCTTTGGGACAAGCGTGCCGAAGTTAAGCGCGACATACAGGTCGGTCGCGCCGGCAATCGGCGTTCGCTCGCGGTCGCGGAGAATGTCGAGCGCGTTGTCGAGCGACGATGCGCGTCGCAGGTCGAGCTGCGATGTCGCGACTCTCATGCGACAACGTGTCCGCTCACGGTGTTACTCCACTTACGCCGGAGCCCTGACGCCCGATGGATTCGGCGGCGTCTGCCCCGCGCCATTTCAGCACTGCCCGATAAATCGCCGAGTATCCCGTGCAGCGGCAGAGATTTCCGGCGAGCGCGATTTTCACGTCATCCAGCGTTGAATCGGGGCCGAGAACCTGGGCCGCCATGATCATTCCGGGCGTGCAGATTCCGCACTGCGCGCCGACCTCGTTCATGAAGAGATGCTGCAACGGGTCGTCGCCGCCGATGCCTTCGATCGTAATAACGTCAGCGTTCTCGACTTGCGCGACAGGAATGATGCACGAGCACACCGGCTCTCCGTTCACCAGCACTGTGCACGCTCCACACTCGCCCTCACCGCAACCTTCCTTGGTGCCAGTGAGAGCGCAGTCCTCGCGCAGCACATCGATGAGCCGTGCCATGGGGTGCACATCGACGTCGGTAGCGGCACCGTTCAGCGTGAACTTCATGGGGTAACCAAACGGGCGCGTGAGGTGTCTCAGCGGCCGGCCTCGCCGCAAATAGTCTCTCATCGGGTGGTGGATGCTGGAACGCATCGCGCAATCAGTTCGGGCGTCGCTGGAATCTCCCGCACGTCCAGGCCCATGTGGCGCAGTGCATTGACGACCGCCGGCGCGGGCCCGTCCATCGGCAGCTCTCCCAAACCTTTTGCGCCGAATGGTCCGCCTGGATACGGATTCTCCATCATTACGACGTCGATCTCGGGAGTGTCGAGCGTCGTCGGGATGGTATAGTTGGTGAGCTGCCCGTTCGCCATCGCGCCATTCCGCATCACCACGCGCTCGAGGAGCGCGTAACCCAACCCCTGCGCGGTGCCACCTTCGATCTGGCCGCGCGCAAGCGCAGGATGAATGGGGCGCCCGAACTCCTGAACCGCGGTGAGCTTGAGCGGGCGTACCTCGAAGGTGTCGGGATCCACCTCGAGCTCGGCGACGTCACATCCCCACCCATATGTGGCATAGGCGTCGCCGGTGTAGGCCTGATCGTCCCACTGTATCCAATCCGGCGGCTCGTATGTACGCTCCACGGTGAAACTTCCATTTCTTGTGTGGTACTCCGCGGGAGACAGTCCGCCGAGCCGTTCCTTCATCTCGTATGCGCATTCTTCGAGGATCTTTCCGACCACCATGCAGGTGCGTGATGCTACGGTCGGCCCGCTGTCGGCGACCTTTGACGTATCTGGCTGCGCAACTTCAACGTCTTCGTAGGGAATGCCGAGCGCGTCGGTGACTATCTGCGCGTGCATGGTGCGAGTTCCCTGTCCTATCTCGGTGCTCCCGGTCGCGATGCGCACGCCTGTGGGTGTTAGCTCCAGCCTCGCTTTCGATTTCAGATTCCGTTCGCCCGCGCCGGTGAATCCGGCTCCGTGGTAGAACAGCGAGAGCCCGATCGATCTATGGGATCCCTTATATTCCTGACGCTTTCGGAGAAAATCAGTGCGCTCGACAGCTTCCTCGAGCACCATCAGTGCGCTGCAATCCTCGCGCAGTGTCTGACCAGTGGCCGTGGTATCGCCCGGGCGGAGTGCATTGATCCTGCGCAGCTCGACGGGATCCATGCCAAGTGTTTCAGCGATGCGGTCCATGTGGACTTCGACGGCAAACTCCGTCTGCGGCGCGCCGAACCCACGGAACGCACCGTTTGGGGGAGTGTTGGTGAAGACCGTGGTCCCGTGGATGCGGATGTTGTCGCAGCGGTACGGACCGGCCGCGTGGATGCACCCGCGTGACAGCACCGTCGGGCTCAGTGTCACGTACGCTCCGCCGTCCAGCAGCACACCGATATCCATTGCGACGAGCCGCCCATCCCGCATGACACCGGTACGGTGCCGTACTATCGACGGGTGGCGCTTGGTGGTGGCGACCATGTCCTCCGCGCGATCGTAGATGATTTTTACCGGACGTCCGGACTTCATCGCGAGCATCACCGCGTGTCCCGCGATCATCGACGGATACTCTTCCTTTCCGCCGAATCCACCGCCGGTTTCCGTCTGTATGACCCGTACGTTCGGGTGCGCGGAGCCCAGCAGGCAGCGGAGGGCCTTGATCACGTAGAAGGGGCATTGCACCGAGCCGTGAATTGCGATTCCACCGTCTTCAGGAACCGCTATCACTCCGTTGGGTTCGATGTACACATGCTCCTGGTGGCCGGTACGGTACGTCCCCTCGACGACGATGTCTGCGGATGCGAATGCGCCGGCCGCGTCGCCCTTCAGAATTTCCACCGTCTTGAATATCTGCGTCGAGAGTTCGGGATCGAACAGCGGCGGATCTTCTTCGTACTCGATCGTGACCTTTGCCGCGTTCAGTGTTTCGCGATCTTCGTGCGCCAGCAGCACGATCGGCTCCGCCATGTGCCGCACTTCCCGCTCGGCCAGAAATGGCTGGTCCTGCACCATGAGGTCGACGATGTTCTTCGATGGTACGTCGTGGAAGTCGACAATTGTGAAGCCGGTGGTGTCGAAGTCGTACCGAATGGAGCGAATGCGGCCACACGGGATCGTCGATCGGATTGTCCGGCCGTGGATCATGCCTGGAAATACGATATCGTCGGCGTAGAGAGCGGCACCGGTGGCCTTCCCGATTCCGTCTTTGCGCGCGACGCTGTTGCCGACTGCTGACATTGAGTGCTGTGGCCTTGGGGGTCTGTGCCGCAATCAGCGCAACTTGCCGCCTTGCGTGGACGACGGGAAGATGCAGTTCACTTCACTGTCCGCAGTAATCGCACGCTTACCTGATACGATCTCACCGATGCGCTGAGCCGGCTCCGCCCACAAAATGGGCAACAGTTCCTGCGTCGGGCGCTCAACGCCGAAATGATTGGCTTAGACCTCCTGGTCAATACACCTCGCCAGTCACCGGCACCCGCGGACGTCTGGGACGGTCGTGAAAGCCCGGCTGACCGGGTGTCAGCGTCTCGCGCTACCGCGCCTGATCAGCCTGATGACGAACAACAGCACTACCGCTCCTACGAACGCGACCAGTATCGTGCCGGGCAGTCCGGCAAGCGGGACTGTTACCCCCGTTGCGCTGAACAGCCAGCCTCCGACGAAAGCGCCAACGATTCCGATGACGATGTCCCCGATCAGACCGTAGCCCGTCCCGCCCATAACCAGAGATGCGAGAACGCCTGCGATCAATCCGACTATTAGCCAGGTAAGTAGGTCCATCCGTTCTCCTTCAGTAGTTGTAAGGGCGCAGCCGATGGCAGGCTCTCACGCACTTTCCTGGCCGCAATTTGAATGAGCGCTCCCGGCTAAACATCTGACTTCATTCGGGGCCAGTGCCATCAGGAGCATTGTCAGCGAAGGAATTTCTCCAGGGGAACGAGCCGCAAGCCAGGAACACCCGCGAATTCCCGCTGGTTGAGCGTGGCCAGAGCGCGACCGTGAGCAAGCGCGGTAGCTCCGATCAGGGGATCGTGCGGTCCGATGATGGTGCCTGCCCGAACGAGGTCGGCCCACAACGCCGAGTGACGGCGAGCTTCCGTGAGGCCGAACGGCAGCACCGGGATCAGGTCGAGCAGCGCATCCACAAACGCGGCGCGCACGCGCTCTCGCGTCCGTCGCCTTCGCCATGACCGCGCTCCTGTGAGTGTGGGGATGCGCATTCTCGCGTTCGGTGCGTGGCCGGGGCCTTTGGCGTGCGCAACGCGAGTAAGCGTCGCCCCTCACCCCGAAGATCGGTTGCCGCCCTCCGCAGCGCACCGCATACTCCCACGGGGGCGATTGAATTTCCTGGCCCACAGATTGTCCAAAGTGGGTTGACGCGTCTGAATTCAAGCGTCGGGACCCGCTTTCACTATGAAAGAGGAAGCCGAATGATTTGCAGACAGGCAGCCGCCATCACTGCCGCGCTCACAATCCTGGCCGGATGCGCCGGAAGCGTCAGGGTGCCACCCCTCGATCGGCCGGAGCCTCGGGCCACGCGGGTCGGCATCGTGCCGCCCGCCGGACCATACCAATCCGGCGTCGATGCCATCCACTACGCCATCACGATCGAGCTGCCCGACACCGGCAAGCACATCACCGCCAGTACCCGCGCCGATCTGTTGATCACAGCTCCACTCGATTCGGTCTGGCTCGATCTTACCGGCCTGCGCGTGCGCACCGTGACCACTCAGGCGCGCCGCGCGAGCGTCCGGGCAGTGTCCTTCCGCCAGGATTCCGCCCGCATTCACTTCCCGCTACACGATGCGCGCCCGGGAGATACGCTGCACGTTACCGTGCTCTACGACGGCGAGCCCGACGATGGCCTCATCATTCGAAATAACGTGCACGGAGCGCGCGGCGCCTTCGCCGACAACTGGCCCGATCGCGCGCGTTTCTGGTTTCCGGTCATCGATCATCCCAGCGACAAGGCCACAGTCGACTACACGGTTACCGCCCCCGCAGCCTGGGAAGTCATTGCCAACGGAGTGCGCACAGGCTTGATGGAAGGCGCGGCCCTCACCGAGCAGAAGCGCACCTGGAAGTGGCGGATCGACCAGCCCATTCCGGCGTATCTCATGGTCATCGGTGCGGCCGACTTCGCCATCGGCGTCACCGATCGCTGCGCGCCAGGTGGGGCTGCCCCCCCTCACAACGGCTGTGTACCGGTCAGCTACTATGCGTTCCCCCAGGACAGCCTCAACAACGCTAACATCTTCCGCCGCTCCGGCCAGATGATCGCACACTTCGCCAACCTGGTGGCGCCCTTCCCGTACCCGCAGCTGGCCAATGTCCAGTCCGCGACTCGCTTTGGCGGGATGGAGAACGCCGGAGCCATCTTCTATTCGGAGACTGCGCTCAGCAAGAACACGCTGGCGGAATCAACCGTCTCGCACGAGATCGCACACCAATGGTTCGGCGATGCCGTGACACCCGGACACTGGAGCCACCTCTGGCTCTCCGAAGGCTTCGCCACCTACTTCGGCAACCAGTTCTTTGAACGCGCCGACGGCCTCGCCCGCTTCCGGAAACTGACTACCGAGTCCTGGCAGGGTTACCTCAATTCACCAGTCACCGACCTCGCCATCGTCGACACCACCGCGGTACCGAAAAACGACCTGGTGGCATTGCTCAACGCAAATTCCTACAACAAGGGCGGCGCCGTTCTTCATATGCTGCGCGGTTTGCTGGGCGATGAAGTCTTCTTCTCGGGGATCCGCCGATATTACCGCCGCTTCGCCCACGGCAATGCACGCACCCCCGACCTGCAGCGCGCTCTTGAGGAAGAATCCGGACGCGATCTTGGCTGGTTCTTCCAGCAGTGGGTCTATCGTCCCGGCCATCCCATACTGGCGGTCACCCATAGCTACGATGCGGCCGCCCGCGAGGCGGTTGTTACGGTCAATCAGACCCAGAAAGCGGCATGGCCCACCTTCCGCTTTCCCCTGGAGCTAGCCGTTTCCGCCGCCGGCACCACCTCGTCGCAGCGAGTGCAGGTGAACGCACGCAGTGAAGTATTTCGCTTCAAGACATCAGGGCCAGTTACCGGCGTGCAGGTTGACCCCAATGGCTGGCTGTTACACGCTGCTGCCAGATAGTCGGAGTAGCGCTGGCATTTTCTGACTGATAATGGGGGGCTGATAAACCCGACTGCGAATGGGCCCGTGCCGACTGAGAGACTGCGGCGGCGGCCGCGCAAGTCCGACGCGCCTGGCACAACTCCTTTATCTGTAGATCAGGAACGGCCGCGCTTCGACTTCGAAGGCGGCCGATTCCCTTCTCCACTGCGCAAGGAGCCGCTCTACTCCGCCATCCTGTTCCACTGCCTTTCGAAGCTCGTCAGTACCCGCAAGCCGGTCGATCTGGGGCAGCCGCCAGGTGAACTCGCGCGTGTGACGCTTGTAGATCGCACGCAGCATGTGCGCGCCGACCTCGGCCCCGCTGACCTTGTCGCGATCGGTAACGGTCACCTCGATCATCGGGATCGTCTCCCCGGGAAACTTCCGGGCGGTAGGCGTGATCTTTCGCGTCGCGGCGGAGAACCTCACACCCGGCAGCGCCTTCGAATTGAGTTCGTCCGCGATCGCTGCCGCGTCGGTCATCCAGCTCGCTCCCACGAACCGGAACGGATCCTCGGTGCCGCGGCCCTCCGCAACGTTCGTCCCTTCGAACATCACTGTGCCGGGGTAGAGAACAGTGGCATCCATCGTCCGCAGGTTGGGCGACGGATTGATCCATGGAATTCCGGTTTCTTCCCACCACATCGAGCGGCGATAACCGTCCATGGGTACCACGGTGACATCGGCATCGATGAGCTTCCTGCCTACGAGGTAACGCAGCAGCTCACCCGCGGTGAAGCCGTATCGCAGGGGGACGGGCTGGTAACCCACGAACGAGGCGAACCTCGGATCCAGAACGTTGCCCTCGAACCTGTCGGCACGGATTGGATTGGGCCTGTCGAGCACGATGAACGGCTTGCCCGCTTTTTTCGCGGCCGCCGCCGCCATCACCATCGTCCACTGGTAGGTGTAAACTCGGGCTCCCACATCCTGGATGTCGTAGAGGAGAACATCAAGCGGCTCCAGCATCGCCGGACTGGGGGTGCGTGTCTCTCCGTAAAGTGAGTATATGACCACGCCAGTCGCCGAATCGACCGCGTTCGCGATCGGAACTCCGGCCTCGGCCGCACCACGCAGGCCATGTTCCGGCCCGAACAGCGCAACGAGCTTCACTCCAGGAGCGCGGTGGATCAGGTCAATGGTGCTGGTGCCCTTTCGGTCTTTCCCCGAGGCATTGGTGATGAGCCCGACCCGCTTGCCCGTCAACAGGTGGATGGAATCGCGGAGAAGAACCTCCACACCCGGCACTACACTGCCAGTCTGTTGACGCGCTGCGGTCGGCGGATTCTGCTGACGCACTCCGGAGGCTGGATGCGCACATGCAACGAAAACGAAGGCAACGAGAGAGACACGCAGCGGCATCAGAACCTCGAGGTTGGGTCGGCGCGACAAGATATCCGGGCTGCGGCAGTGCCCGCGAGCAGCTTGAGACCAATATGAACACAATTGGCGCGAGCGCTATGGTAGCGGCGCCCAGGTCAGCGCAGCTAGCCCCAACTCGGACCGTTGCCGAGAGCATCGCCATCGAGGCCGCGAGAAGTGCAGTGTTGCGCCGGATGGGAAAGTCGAAGCCGTGGCGCCGGGGTTCATTCATCGCAGTCTTGTGGTCAACCGCGGACCGTGGCGGATGCACGTACTGGAGATCGACCTCAGTACACCCGGGTTGTCGCTGTTAGGGGTGCGGTCCAACGACAGTTTCCGGGCCGCGAGACGGTGCGCTCGATGGTGAGTCGCTACAAGGGTTGCGATAGGGAGAAGCGGCGAATCACGCCCGCAGGGTGACGATCCACTTCTCCACTAGAATAATGCCGGCCTACCTGTAAGAGCGCCGCATCGTTCTCGTTCAGGCGATGCACCCGATACGCGCCTTTATCGAATGGTTCAACTCGAATGCCGCGCGGCCCGGTTCTTATCCGCAATCGCTGCGAGGATGATCAGGAAGGCGAGCAGGCGCAACACGTAGAGCCAGATTGCGTTCGCCGCCACGTCGGTGACGAGCGCGAGCGCGAGGCGGTGAACCGCGAGAAGAACGAACGCAACGGAAAAAAACGTGAAAAGCCTGTCTCCCGTTCTCCGTGAGAAACGAAGGAAGAAAGTCGCCGCGACGAGGTAGCCCATCACCAGGGCTCCCGAGACGAGGCTCGAAACTCCAGTCATGTCCCCCCTCATGCCTGCGAGTCCGCGATCAACCCGTAAAGCAGAAACGATATTCCCGCGAGCGACGGAAGTGATCGGAGAATCGACAGGTCCTGATCCGGGAGCACGCGTGTGTCCACTATCAACAAAATATTGTTGAGAAAAAAGCCGGCAAAACACAGCGCGCTCCACAAGAGCAGGCGTGCGCCCGACTGGCGAAATCCGCGGTAGAGTAGAACCGCGGCGGCCAGACTCGTGATTGCACAGAGCGCATAAATGAAAAGTGCCATCAGTTGCCGGCACGCACGCGAAATGCTTCCGCAAAGGAAATGACAGGCTCTGCCGGCCGGTCGTATATCGCCCGTATGAGAGTTACCGGACGCTCTTTGTACATAGTCATTAGCTCCTCCACCGCGTTGCGAAGTGATTGAGAGCTCGGATCGTACTTGAACTCGTTGGCCCCGGAGCCCGACGCGACACTGGCTACGAGGCCGCCTTCCACCAGATCACCGAGTGCGGTCTCGACCAGTTCCGGCGGACGCCCAAGACGGCGGGTGACCTCGGTCGAGGCAATCGCAGCGGGCGCTCTATCATACAGCTGAACAAGCACCTCCATGTGATCCATGGATGCCAGGTGCGTGGTCACCATCCGCCGGACTTCCGGTCCGAGCAGATATTCAGCCATTAATTGATGTGATCTGCATTACCCTTTCACTTCCTTCGACTGAGGCGGCGGCACACCGCCACTGGCGGGCGGCGTACCGTGCAATGTACCCCAACCTTGACCAACACATCACAGGCCCTTTGAGGCGACTCATGGCACCCACGTGGTAGCCGTTTAACCATTAGCATTCAGTGCCGATCTTTTCCTCGAATCTAGAGCGATTCCATCGCTGCCAGGTATCGAGTTTCGACAGCGTGGCGATCCTCCTGCTCCGGCAATCCTTCCAGACTCCCCCGTGCGATCATTTCAGCATGCCGCCGAAGCGCGGCAAGATCCTCCGGCCGATGCGCGAAATCCGCCACCACCGCGATCGTCTCCAGGAGACGGATAGTCACCGCCGCACTGGAGCGGGCGTATTGCCTCACCTGGTCGAATGCTGCGTCGGCGAAGTCGGCGAACTCAGTGACCGGCGCAACAACTCTCAGCTTGTTTTCGCCGTCATGGCGACAGGGCGATGGCATCTCACACTGCGCCAAGCGCGACAACGCGGCCCCCAGGCGGTCAATGCAGGCCACTGCCGTGAAGGGGTCGTTGATGCCGGGCGAGAGGGCGCGGACTGCGATCTCGACAAGCTGGTTGACGGCGAACTCGACATCCTGGACAGGCGTGCGCTGATTGCCGACGACGAACGCCGCATTGATCCGGGCCTGGATGCGTTCGTTCACCCGTTTGCCGGGCCAGGCCAGCGCCAGCGGGCTGCCTTTGACGACGAAATGTCCAAGGCGCCGCTCCACTCGGAGAACCAGGTCTCCTTCAACAGCCAGAGCCAGCAGGGCGTCACTGTCGATCAGTTGAACGTAACCATCTTCGGCCGCGCCGACCGAGCATGAATCGCGGGCGAACGCCTCGGGCAAATCCGCGGGGCCATGCGCACCTTGGCCGATCGTTTCCGGGAACAGACGCTCGATACGCTCCGCCAACTCCGCGCCGACCCGCGCAACGACGTTGTCGGCGTGTATGGAGACTGCGACGTGATGAATGAAATAGACAAACACCCCCACACTCGTGACCGCGAACAGCACTCCAAACGCGACGGATAGATGAGGAACGAAGAGGCCTTCGTCCACTCGGCGGATGGAACGGAGCACGAACAGAGAGTAGAGAAACGTGGCTACGAATGTGCCGAGCACTGCCTGGGTCGCCTTGTCAGCCATGAAACCGCGCAACAGCCGGGGACCGAGTTGCGATGAGGCGAGCGACAGCGCCACCAAGGTCATCGAGAACACCACCCCAGCGATGGCAATCATCGAGCTGGCGATGGTGCCCAGCACGGCGGTCGCACCTTCCGCGCTACCGCTATACGCCCAGCTCTGGGCGCTCACCCAGTCGGCCGTCGCCGCCCTGTCCAGGGCGACGGTCGCGTTGGCCAATGCGACTGCCGCGCCGGCCATGATCATCGGCACAAACCAGAAGCTGCCGAGAAGGCGGTCCCAGTACTTGAGAAGAGTCACTCTCACATCACGGTCCCCCGCGTTCTGGATCGCGCTGTGCGGCGGCCCGCGGCGCCGGATTGCCGGTGGCGGATGGCGGCCAGCCCTCGCGCTGACGCGTTCGGTCGCCGTCGGTCTCTTCGGTCTGATCGTGAAACAGGATCTGCTGCGTCGGGAAAGGAAGGTCGATGCCGGCCGCCTGCAGCCTCCGCTTTGTTTCGGAGAGCACGCGGTCCTGCGCCAGCAGCACGTCGGCGATGCGGGAGTCGCTCCACCAGCGCGCGCGCAGGTTCACCGTCGCCTCGCCCAGGCCGACCACGATGACGTCCGCCAGCGGGTCCGGAGACACTCCGTCCGCATCGCGCATCACGCCGAGAATGATCTGCTTCGCTTTATCGATGTCGTCGCCGAAGCCGATGCCGATGTCGTACTGCATTCGCCGCTTTGCGAATGCGGTGTTGACGATGACCGGGTTGATGAAGAGATCCGCGTTGGGAATCACAACGCGGCGCCCATCGTACGTCTTTATGAACGTTGCGCGTGTCTGGATCTCCTCGACCACGCCCTCATAATCTCCGAACGCGATCTGGTCGCCGACGATGAACGGCTTGGTGATGAGCAGGAGGATGCCCGCGAGAAAATTCTGGAAGATATCCTTGAACGCGAAGCCGGCGGCGATGCCGCCGATGCCGAGGGCGCTGATCATGTCGGCCGGTGTGAACGTCGGGAACGCGACCGTGACGCCGATAAGCAATCCGAGCAGCACCGCGGCAACCATCGCCATGCGTCCAAGCGCGATCTGCAGGCTGTAGTGCTCGCGCCGCTTCGCGGCCGACCGGCGAACTCCCGCTCGGATCAGTCGGCCGACGACGACTGCCGCCACCAGCGCGATCACGCCGACGAGCAGGCGCGGCAACGCGGCTACCAAATCGGCGCCCATCCGTGAAAAACTCTGCCAGACTTCGGACATTCAGGTCCGGTGCGTGGTGAAGGGCGCCGTCGCGTGAGAGTTCGCGTCGGGGTGTATCCGGAACCCCATTGCATTGGAGGGGCCACGGGCGCCGAAAGGCGACCCCATCAGCGAGACAAGCCGAGGTTCCTGATTACGAAGTTTGCATCAGCACGCTGAAGGTGAGCAAGAAGACAATCGACTTCACCGTCATCACCAGCCGCACAAGCCATAACGGATCGGCTAAGACGAACTGTATCATGCGCAGTTTCATGGCTTGCGTAATGCTTCACGCGGCGCGATTTCGCCCAGTCGTCTTAAGAGCGGCGTCATCGTCAAGCCTTGGACAATCACCGAGTACGCGACAACAGCAAAGGCGACTGAAATAATTTCGTCGTGCAGTGGTGTCTCATTCGGCAGTCCGAGCGCCAAAGCCAGAGCCAGCGCGCCGCGCAAACCGCCCCAAAACAAAACGTGCTGATGCGGGCGCGAAACGCGCAACTTCGAGCGGCGAAACAGCGCGCAGCACGCATACACCGCGACCGCGCGGCCAAGAGTGACGAACACGATGACAATCAGTGCGGGCAGCCACACGGCGGAGAGTTTTTCCAGTCCCAGACGCAAGCCGATGAGGAGAAAAATCAAGGAATTGACGACGAAGCCTATGTATTCCCAGAACGCCTCGACGCTTTCGCGGCCCTTGTCGGTGATGGCGCCAAGCGAGCCGGTGTTGCCGATGAAAACGCCCGCCGTCAGCGTCGCCAGAACGCCGGACAAATGAAAATGCTCGGCCAGCAGAAACGAACCGTAAGCCGCAATCGAAGTGAAGGTGATTTCAATCAAGTGGTCCTCTGTGCGCCCCGCCAGCAGCAATGCCGCGCCGCCGACGAGCGCACCGCACGCGATGCCGCCGAAGAAGGTGACGAAGAAACTCTGTGCCACGCCGAGCGCGCTCAAGTTGGCCGCGCCGCCGTAAGAGGCCGAGCCAACAGTCGCGGCACTTGCGGTGGCCGCCAGCACGACGCCAAAAATCACCGCGACGGTACCGTCGTTGAACAAACTTTCGGCCTCGACCAACAAGCGCAAACGCCCCTTGACGCCCGCTTCCTTGAACGTCGCAATCACCGAAACCGGATCGGTCGCGGAAATCAGGACGCCCAGCAACAACGCGGCGGCGAGGGGCCAACCGGCCACAAAATAAATGCCTGCCGCCGTGATAGCCGCCGCCACGAGTACTCCAATTGTGGCTAAAACCAATACGGGCGCGAGGTCTTGTTTGAGTTCGCGCCAGTGCATATGGAATGCCGCCTCAAAAATCAGCGGCGGCAAAAACGCGGTGAAGATCAGTTCTTTGGTGAGTTCGACATTGAGCGTGCTATTGAACAGCGCCAACGCCAGCCCCGCGAGCGTCAGCCCGATGGTATAAGGCAGGCGAAGTCGCCGCGCCAGCATCGCCACGACTGCGGCAACGAGGAGCAAAATTTCGATGTTTTCAATGGAAAGTTGCATGCTTTAGAAGACTGTACGTTGCCGCTTTGAATGAGCCGAACACCAGCGGCCATTTGAGAGCGCCGAAGCACGCCGACATCCACGCGAAGTCGAACTGCACGTCGGCGACCAAAGACTGTTGTCCAGTTCATGGTGGTGCTTCTAGTTTTTGTGGCGCGGGCGATAATTTAATGGGCGTCGAGCGAGTATTCGCATTTGGCCTTTTACGTCGTCGTGGCGCCCGTGACAACGGCTTGTTCGCTTTGCCACGATTCGTTTGCCAAATTGGCGCGCGTGCCGCATTTCCTGCATCGAAAACCGATTCGAGCCGGTACGAGTCACAGCAATCGCCCCCAACTTGCCGATTTCATCCCAACTCTCGAATCGCTGCGTCGTGTCGCACTCGCTGATGCGCGCTTTGTCGCCATGAAAGCCCGGCAAGGTTGGTTTTTCGAACGCTATCGGTTTTGGCCCGGCTGGCCCGGGGTGAGGTTTTCGAGTAGTCCGGCGAAATCGAGCACCCTCTTGCGTTGACCTTCCAAATCGGTGGCGACGTTGATGTCGGTTTTGGCGAGATTCTCTTTGAGCGCGCCCAATCGCGCCATGTCCAGATTGCCGCTGCCCTGAACTCGATCCAGCATCGCGGCGCTCTCCTGCAAATGCGTGTTGGCAGTGCCGAAGTTGCGCCGCTCCAAATCGAGAGCGGTGCGATAGAGATTGGCGCGGGCTTGATCCAGGTGGGTGCGGTTCTGAGCCGCCGCGACTTGCTGTTTGCCGGAATCCACCTGCGCTTGCAAGCGTTGGATCTGGCCGTCCGATTCCGTTCTCTGCGCCGCCAATTGAGCGCGGCCCTGCGATAATCCGACGCCGTAAAAGATCGCTCCCAGTACCAGCGCGACGGCGATTCCCACGTGAACCCTCTGGATTTTGGACGGCGGCGCGGAGGGAGTTGAAACGGGGTCATTCATGGTTTGTATCCTTCGATCGCTTGGCAGCTTCAGCGACTGTTGAGGTTGTTAGGAAAAGCTGTCACGACGCCGAAATGAGCGCCAGCGATTTGTCTGCCAGGTGCGTAGTGAGGTCAGGATTTCGGTGGTGGTTGCCTCGCCGCGATTCCTGCCGGTCGACCTGACCCGGCAGCTGACCCCCGGGACATTCGAACACGCGGTCCATTACCTCCTCACCGGCGCGATTGATCTGTCGCCATTCGATGCGCGCTTTCGCAAGGACGAAACGGGGGCGCCCGCCTCTTCGCGTACTCGACGCGCAAGACCGGAGCATCGGAATTCAGCGCGCGTTTACTCCAAGCCCATCAGGTCTCCAGTTAAGGAGCCCCAACCGATGCATGCGATCATGCGACGTGTGAGGACATTATCGGGGACAGCCGGATGGGTGCCGGAGTTCAACCTTGGTTACGACGTGACGCGGGCAGAGCTCTCGACTGCCATGCAGTCAACCCGCCGAGCGGAATCGCCGCCGCTTTCTCGAAATCGAGACTTTGCGGTTCGGGCACCACCTCCCCAATTCTGGCAATCGCGTATTCGGCGTAGCCTCCAGAGGCCACCATGCCATAAACCGCATCACCCTCCTTGAAATCTCTGACATCATCGCCGATCTCCTCGATTGTTCCGGCAATCTCGCCACCGAGAGAGATGGGGAGTTGCAGTCCCAGCCTCGCGCCTGTACCATCGAGGATTTTCCTATGGGGTATGCGAGTTTCGGCAGCCATGCCTTGAGCCGCGCGACAACCGCTGCTTCGAGGGGTTTCAACGTCGCCGATAACACAGCCGCATCAGCGTCTGTGATTCACGCAGTTCGGCGCCCAGTTGCAGCAGCCAGGCCAAACCGTAGGGGCGTTCGAACGATTCGCGTCCGGGGGCGTTCAAGTATGCCACCTCGCCGGCGATGCGGGCCGGGGTGAGATTCGCCTTGAGTGCTGCGACCGCATCGGTCGCGAATAGCGCCTTGGGAAACGCGCGGACCAGGCGCGCCAGTGGCCATGGACCGACGAATGCCAGTCGTAGCACCCGTAGAACGCGGGCGTCAGTTCATGCGGCGCCTTAACATCTTCGGGGGAATTCAGAACATGGGCGATCTTGTTCGGGTATTCCTTCTGGACGCACGCCAGCGCCAGGGCGGCCAACCGTCCTGCGGCAGGTGCGGCGAGTGGTTGCCGCGGGTTGCTGCGCCCATGCGGATGTGCCGAGGGCCACGGTCAACACGGCTACGGTCACGACGGATTTCATTGGGCCGAAATGTATCACTGCGAGTGACTGGCTGTCGCGTTGCATTTCCTCATTCGAAATGATCGGCCACCCGGAATCGGGGATCGGCATTTTGAAATCCCGGAGTTGCCCGGCCCATGTTGTCGGGAGTGAATCGTCGCCCCGATTCGCTCACTCGATGACGCGGTCAGCCTGCTTCAACAACCTGGCTTCCGCAGCCGAACGCGAGCCCGACGCATCCATGCGTCGAGGTCCTGCGTGGTGATCACGCTACCCGGTTGAAGAAAGCGCACGCCGAGCCTCGCGCTCCTCCGGCGATCGCGTCGGCGCGGCTAGTGACGCTGCCTTCACTGCGAAGTCCGACGGGCGAAGGATGACTCCAGCCCAACATGAGGCTGGACGACCCTGAATCCATCGGCTCAGGAGCCATAATCTAATTGCGCCTGCCTTTGGAGCCATTTAGGTTCCATAATGCTCACATTTTGGAGTTACTATGGCCAATCTGACTGTTAAAGGCGTTCCCGAGCCGCTGGTTGCAGAACTGAAGAAGCAGGCGGCGGCACACCGTCGCAGTTTGAACGGTGAAGTGCTCTATCGTCTTGAGCGATCCCTCGCCGGCGGCGGTGAAGACACGCGACGCTTCCTGCGTGAAGCTGACCGTTTGCGAAACGAAATCGGGATTCATACCACAGCCGAAGAAATAATTGCCGCGCGTGACGAAGGCCGGCGTTGATAGTGTCGGACTGCACGTTGATAGTGCAGTTCTTCCTGACAACGCCGGAAACGGAGCTTGCGCGGCGGATTGCGATGGCAGACGACGTCTGGCTCGTTCCGCCATTGTGGCGGAGTGAGTTTCGGAGCGTCCTTCGCAAATACCTTTTGCGCGACGAATTAACGGTGGCGCGTTGTATCGACGTCACGTTCGCGGCTGAGGCCAGGCTGTCCGGAGGCGAAACACAGGTGTCGAGTGCTGCCGTGATGAACCTCGTTGCGACATCGCGCTGCTCGGCATACGATGCGGAATACATTTCGCTGGCGCAGTCGTTCTCAATTCCACTCGTCACCAGCGACAGGCGTCTTTGCGAGAGTTTTCCGACGGTCGCGGTGTCACCGGCCGAATTTCTTTCCACTTACAGGGGTGATTGAAAAAAGGAAAGCTTGAGCTGACGTGAGCTAGATCTCGAACAGTTCAGCTAACACCCGGAGCACGGCGGTGAGCGTCTGCGGGGTCACGGTCCCGAGTCGCTTTCGCAGACGCTCGTGATCGACCGTCCTCAGTTGATCCAGGACGATGTCGCCGGACTTGCCCTGAAAGCGGCACGGCACGCGATAGGGATACCGATGCCCGCCCGTCGTGAGGAGGGCAACGATCGTCGTGCGCAGATGATGATTGAGCTCATCCGGTGAGACAATCAGGCACGGACGCGTCTTTCGAATCTCGCTCCCTCGCGTGGGGTCGAGCGCGACCAGAAATACGTCGCCGCGACTCGGGAGGCGGACGACGGGCTTTACCACTCCCACTCGGTTTGATCGAACTGGGTGGCGCCAGTTGGCTCAAGCACGTCAGCGCCCGCCGCTCGGGCTCGCTGCGCGGCCTCGGCCCAGCCGGCGCGGGCCTTCCGGGGTGCAGCGATCACGATCTGTCCCGCCTCGGCGCAAAGCTCCACCACCTCCTCGAGGCCGGCCTGCTCGATCAACAGCTTGGGGAGGCGGACACCTTGGGAATTGCCAATTCGAACGATTCTGGAGCGCATAAGACATCCCGAAACGGGACTTACAATGTAAGTCCGTGACTCGGCCGCCGCAAGCTGCCTACCATGAGACTACTTCCTGCGTCAAAAGACATGACCAGCGAGGCCGGTTCTGGTCTGCAGCGTCTCCGGCGCGGCCAGGCTCGAAGTCCATGCGGAATCGCTTGGGCGCTAGCAGGGACGCGAGCGTAGATCAACGTCGTCCGAACATCGGCTTGGGCCGGCAGCGTACTCGCTCGCTGGACGACCCCAGTATCCTCCGTCAAATTGCAACGCCGATCTGCAAGTCCCGAAACCCCGGCTTGACGCCATTCCCAGATGCCAACACACCGATCCGTAGTCGATGCACTGATCTATTCCGCGCAGCTCGGCGACCCCGTTGTCCTCGCGACGGTCGTCCGCGTCACCGGCTCGAGCTACGGCGGAGTCGGCGCGCGCATGGTGGTTCACGCCGACGGCTCCACAGTGGGACTTGTCAGCGGCGGCTGCCTCGAATCCGACATCGCCGAGCACGCCCGTCGCGTACACGCGAGCGAGCGCGCGGAAGTCGTCAGCTACGACACGCGCAACGATGACGACGCGCCGTGGGGACTTGGACTTGGCTGCAATGGATTGATCGAAGTGCTGCTCGAGCCACTCTCAGCGGCTGACGCGAATTCCCTGGCGTCGATCATTGGGCATGCCCTCGACGCCGATTTACCGACAGTGCTCGCTACTGTAATAGTCTCGACCGCTGATACCGGTGCCCCGGCCATCGGAGCGCACACATTGATAACCGGCAGCACCTCTCAAACGACTGGCGACTGGGGAGACGGAGTCGTGTTGGCCAATGCGGCGTCGGCCACTGACGAAGCCCTCGCCGCTGGCCGGCGCGGACTGGTGCGGGAGTACGGCACAGTCGAGGTCGCGTTCGAAGTCGTGGCCCCGTCGATCAGACTCCTGATCTGCGGCAGCGGCCCCGATGCGCTGCCCCTCGCCACTTTCGCCTCGCAACTCGGCTGGGAGGTGGTGGTAGTCGACCATCGCGAGGTTGACGCAACCCGTCCCGCCCGGTTTCCCGGAGCGCGCGTTGTCGAATGCACCGACGCGCTCAAGCTCGCAGATACGGTCGCGCTGACCGGGAGAATCGCCGCCGTCGTCGTGTCGCATCATTTCTCGCGCGACCTCGATTACGTGCAGGCACTGCTCACCGCCGGCGTCGCCTACGTTGGCGTGCTGGGACCGCGCGCACGCACCCAGCGCATGCTCGCCGAGCTCGTCGCTCGCGGCTTGCATCCGGTCGCTGCCGATGGCTCGCTCTTCGCTCCAGTTGGATTGGATATCGGTGGCGACGGCCCCGAGGCAATCGCTCTCGCGATAATCGCCGAAGTGCAGGCAGTCGCAAACGACCGCGCCGGTGGTCATCTGCGCGACCGGCGCGGATCACTCCACCCGGCCCCCTCGATGGAACCGCAAGGCGCGACCTGAATGCCGCTCGCAATCACAAGACGCTGACCAACGGAGAGCTTCTGATCACCAAGCCCTCCACGCCATTCATCGGAGCCGTTGTCCTCGCAGCCGGAGCAGCTACACGTTTCGGCTCGCCGAAACAGCTCCTTGAATTCGACGGTGTGCCCCTCGTGCGCCGGGCCGCGAAGGCGGCGGCCGATGCCGGCGCGAACCCGGTAGTGGTCGTCATTGGCGCGAACGCCGACATGGTTGCGCCTGCACTCTTGGGACTTGGCCGCGTGACAGTGGTTGTGAACCACGATTGGGCATCGGGACTTGCATCATCGCTGAGAACCGGACTGCGCGTATTGTTCGACGCCGCAATGGCCAGCGGCGTGACGCTGAAGACCCCTGCCCTCGACGGCGTCCTCGTAACCCTGGCCGACCAGCCGCATGTCGACGCGTGCGCGCTCAGAACGCTGATGGCCGGCTTCGACGAAGATGCCCGCCTGGTTGCCGCAGGCTATCGGAACACGATCGGCGTTCCCGCGGTGTTTGGCCGCGAGCACATCGCTAGCCTTATGCGAATGACAGGCGGTACCGGCGCGGGGCAATGGCTGCGCGAGCATGCAAGCGCAGTAAAGCGGGTTCCGCTCGAAGCTGCTGCACTCGACGTTGACGTTCCCTCCGACGCAGCAAGGTTCGCATCGGACGGACTTCTTTTTGCACGTGCGTCCGAAGATGCCTGATATCCAATCTTCCAGCAATTCGGATTACGATGTCGCTATAATCGGCGGCGGCCCCGCCGGCCTCTCCGCGGCGCTCTGGCTCGCGCGATATCTCCGCAGAGTCGTTGTCGTCGACTCGGGCGATCCGCGCAACTGGGAAACCCGCGGTATCAACGGTTTCCTCGGATCGCAGGGAATAAAGTCGCCCGACCTGCGCCGGTGCGGGCGTGAAGATGCTGAGCGCTTCGGTGCAAAAATGATCGCCGACACTGTTACCAAGGTGACCAACACAAACAGCGAGCAGTTCGTCCTCACCCTTGAAAAAGGCACTGAGTTCACCGCGCGGCGATTGTTGCTCGCGTTTGGCATCAAGGACGTCTGGCCCCGCATCAATGGTCTGCGTGACTGCTATGGCGAGACAGTTCACGTCTGTCCGGATTGCGACGGTTTCGAAACCACGGACAAGAAAACGGTAGTGATCGGCACCGGCCGGAAAGCGGTCGGCATGGCGCTTTCCATCCATAACTGGACAAAAGAAATCGTCATTTGCACCAACGGGGAGCCCGCCGACATCGACAAACAGGAGCTCGATCAACTGAAAGCGCTGAACATTCCTGTGCTCGAGGAGCCGGTGGTAGCCGCCAATTCAAATAATCGGGAGATTCGCTGTCTCGATCTCGAATCGGGGATGCAGCTCGACTGCGAACGGCTCTACTTCGCCATCGGCCAGCGGCCCGCTGACGACCTTGGGGTCGATCTGAAATGCGAGCGGGACGAGAACGGTCTGATTGTCATTGACGAAAAACACCACACATCAGTGAGGAACGTCTTTGCAGCGGGCGATATCGTGCCCGGCCCGCAAATGGCTATCGCTGCGGCGGCAGGAGGCGCGGCTGCCGCGCTATATATCCATTACTCACTCGTATCGGACAAGCAGAAACTGGACTGATCGTTACCAGTCCAGCATGATCAGCTGCGGCTTTTTCTTGCGGATGATTTCCAGCCGGACTGATTTGTCGTCCGCCGCGCGCATGATGCCGATCAACTCTCCAGGGTTTCGCACCGCCCCCCGGTTCGCGATCACTATCACATCGCCGCTGCGAAGTCCCGATTCGCTGGCCGGGGTACCCAGCGCGACGTTCACCACAAAGACACCTTCAGTTCTGAGTTCGAGAAGCTCGCGCAGATCGTTATTGAGCTCGGTGACCACTGCGCCCGCAACGCCAATGTTGGGAGCGAATGCGAAGGGAGCGGGACTTCCCCCGGGAAGCGTCGGGATTGTGACACGAAGCGCCCGGCCCGGTGCAGGGTTGACGCGCGGCACTTGGTTCGGTACCGGCTGAATGAAGTTGAATACCGTCCGTTCCGCCGTTCCGCCCGGCCGTGGGGCAACGACAACCGTGCTCGTTCTCGCAACTTCATTGCGCCTGAAACGGAAAACAATTCGCCGGCCGGGCTCGAGCATGTTGGGCGGCATCGGATTCTTTCGCAGGTCCTGAGCGTCGAGCGACACTATAAGATCTCCCGCCTGCAGGCCAGCTCGTTCAGCCGGCGAGCCGGCCTCGATTGACTCGATCACCGGATATTCCGTGAACACCATGGCACCGTTGCGGTCTGTCTGCCCGATACCGGTGGTATAGGCGATGCCGACCCACCCGCGTTTCGTCTCTCTTTGCGCATGAGTTACCGACGGCGCAAACGACACCAGCGAGACCAGCCCCGTTGCAATCAGATATCGGTTAACTCGCATTCCCAGCATCCTTTCCATTAGAACCCAATGAGCTTCGCGCCGGCCGGCAGCGTCGTCCCGAGCTGCCGCAAGGTTGCTTCGCGCGCGCCAACTGTTGCCAGATAATACTGGTTGATTACCGGATCCTGCGGCGCTTCCTTGAGTGCGTCGCGCATTTCCGACATCACGTTGTCCAGGGCGGCGAGCCTCGTTCTGTAGGCAGAAGAACTTTGAGGCACTGGCACTTCGACATTGCTCGCCGACAGATACGCTGATGCACGCTGGTACTCCTCGCCTGCACGGTTCAATACCTCCCAGGCGTCCTCGGGGGTTCTGAACTCCTGAACCGGCGCTGCCGCCAGCGCGGCACCGGCGTCTGGCCTTACCGACGAATACGAGCCGGCTTGAGCGGACTGCGCCGACTGAGCACGCGGTTGGGAAGCAACCTCGACCGACGCGGCAGGCATGACAGGAGCACCCGCAGTGATCCGTCCAGCGGCGAGACCCCCTGCCGCGAGGAAAACAGCCGCGGCCGCCTGGCGCCAATAACGTGCAGCGACCGGACGCCCACGCGGGGTATCGACGATCAGACCTTCCTCGCGCAGGCGCTGCGCGAGTGGCGCCCACTCGGTGAGCGGTGGCGCGCCTCGCTCGCGTTCACGGGCAACCAGTTCATCCAATGCGTTTTCAGACAGGGGCAACATGCGTCCTTCCAATGCCGGCCGTTGATTCATCTACCAGGTGCGCCAACAGCCGGCGAAGCTTGGCGCGCGCCTTGAACAATTGCGACTTCGATCCGCCCGACGTAATGCCGAGCTTGTCGCCAATTTCTTCGTGTGTGTAGCCCTCGATGTCATGCAGCACAAAAACCATCCTCGCACCGGGTGACAATTGAACCATCGCCTCATCAATGGAATCCGCGAGAAAAGTGCGATCGGTATCGCCCTCGACAGAAGCACTGTCATCCTCGATATCGGTCTCCAGCTTCGCCAGCCGCTTGACCTTGCGGAGAGCATTCAGCGTGCGATTCACCGCTATTCTATGAGCCCAGGTACCAAACTGGGACTCGCCACGGTACCCCGGCAGCGCACGGAAGATCTGAATCCATACATCCTGCGCCACGTCTGCCGCAACATCATGGTCCCCGCACAGACGGCGCACGACAGCGTCGATGTGTGGTGAGTGCCGCAGCCATAGCTGCCGCATCGCCGCTTCGTCGCCTTTCATGGCGCGCCGGAGTTCCAACTCGTCGGTCTGCATCCCGTATGAAAGATTAGTCACCTTGCCGCAACGCAAAGTTGCCAGTCAGAATCGGCACCGTCATCCGCCCCGCGACCCCTGCTTGGCGCCCCGTGCACGAATCCGCACATCACCTGACCGCGTAACTAAACATGGCGCATTCCGGTCCTTGTATTACTATGACGGGTGACGCCGCGAGCGACAGGTCGTCAGCCTTGTAGTATGGGGAGCCGTTCGGCGGAACCGGCATGGCATCATGTCTGGAACTTTGCACTGATGCGGCAGGTACTGAGAAGAAGTTAAGGAGCTGGATTTGCTGAAGGTCATAGTAACCGCACTCACGCTGGCTTCCAGTGACGGTTTGCCATCCAAGGCACCCGATGCTGTAGGCATGTCGGCCACTCGTCTCGAGTCGATCGACCGCGTCGTGCAGCGGGGTATTGCCGCAGGCGGTTATCCCGGTGCGTCGGTAGTTGTCGGCCGCAAGGGCGCAGCGGTGTGGGAGAAAGGGTTCGGCAACCTCTCATGGTCGCCGGTCAGCTCTGCGGTCACCGCCGACCGCACCATCTATGACATTGCTTCGCTAAGCAAAGTTGTCGGGACGACCACCGCTGTCATGATTCTCTTCGACGAGAAGAAAGTGGATCTCGACGCACCCGTTTTCAGATATCTGCCGTCGTTTTCCGGCGGCGGGAAAGATCTGGTGACGGTTCGCGATCTGCTGACTCACCGTTCGGGCCTGCCCGCGGGCCGCGATTTGTGGCGTCGCGCGCGCAGCCCGCAGGAAGCGCGGGAAATGGTGCTCGAAACCCCGCTTTCCTACGCGCCGGGCCAGGGCTATGTGTACTCCGATCTCGGAGCAGACGTGCTTGGAATGGTCGTCGAGGCTGTCGCTGGCGAGCGGCTCGATACCTTCCTCGGACGCCGGGTGTTCGGACCGCTCGGCATGAACGATACCTTCTATCGCCCGCCCGATTCGGTGCGCTACCGTACCGCCCCCACCGAAGTCACACCGCCACGCGGATACCCTCTCAAGGGCGAGGTGCACGACGAGAACGCTTATGCGCTCGGCGGCATCGCAGGACACGCGGGCCTGTTCAGCACTGCCGCCGACCTGTCGATCTTTGCGCAGATGATGCTCAACGGCGGCCGGTACAACGGCGTCGAAATTTTCAGTGATTCGACAGTGTCGCTGTTCATTCGTCGCGCCGCAGGTCACCGTGCCCTTGGATGGGACACGGCTGATGGTGACTACGGATCCGGGCGCTACCTCACCGAGCGGGCGTACGGGCACACAGGTTACACGGGTACATCCATCTGGATCGATCCTGATCGCGAGATGTTCGTGGTTCTTCTCACCAACCGGGTTCATGCGTCGAAGGCGCAACGCCCTGGGAAGATCATTGCAGACATCCGCTCCGATCTCTCGGACGCCGCCGTATTGGCGGTCCTCGATGGACCGACGCCTGTTCTGGCGATGCCGAATGCCTTCCGCGCTGACGGTCAGGTGGGGTGGACCCGCCCGAAGCCGGAACCGGTGCGTTGCGTCAGGGCCGCCCGCTCGAGGTCATCGCGGAGCAGGCGCGCGCGGGTGAAATGCTCGACGGCGAGCCGGAGATCGGCATCGTCGAGGTCATCGCGGAGCAGCAAGGCCCGCAGCGCCGCCTCGAAGTCGAAGGGTAGCAAGGCGAGCCGGAGCGCCGCCGCGAAGTCCCGGAACAGCAAGGCTTCCACTGCCGCCAGAAGGCGCGCGGCCACAAAGAAGTCGGTTGTAAAGGCCCGCGGCACCTCGAGCCGCGCCGCCTCGGCCAAGGCAAGGTCGTCGAAGCGCTCGAGTTCGAAGACACCGGTGAAAAGGGCCCGTACAACGAACCGCAGGTAGATTCCGGCGATGAGCAATCATCATCCCGACGCCCTGCCGGGCACACGTCCCGCCATCGTGGACGATACGATCGCTGAGGAGCGTGCCATTCCGCTGAGTGTTCTCACCGGCGACGAACCTGTCCGGCCTGCCGGCGTCGTCAGCGAAGACCAGGTCAAGCTCGCTCTCCGCCGCGTCAAGGACCCCGATCTCAACCTCAATATTCTCGATCTGGGCCTTGTTTACGCCATTGATGTGAACGGCGCGGATGTAAAGGTCGACATGACCCTGACCTCGCCAGGATGCCCATCGGGCCCGGAGATCATGGGCGATGCAGAGCGCGAGATCAAGACGCTGCCGGGTGTGGAAAACGTGAACATGAATCTGGTCTGGACGCCGTTCTGGACTCCTGAAAAAATGGAACCGCGGGTGAGGGCGTACCTGGGATTTTAGAGAGACGCGCGTGAAAGCCGCCGCCGCCCTGTTAGGGCTGTTGTTTGCACCTGTGCTGCCGGCACAGGCACCTGCCAGCGAAGTCAGCATTCGGGTGGTATCGACTTCGGGTAATTCCACTGCGGGCGCTCTGGTGGCACTCGTCGACATGAACGACCGGGTTGTCGCAGAGGGGATCAGCTCCGCATCGGGCCTGCGAAGGTTTTCGGCGCCTCGAGGCACGTACCGCGTGCGCGTTCGGAGGATTGGATTTCTGCCATTTGTCTCGGATCCTGTACCCGTTCCCAACGTGGGTGAGCTGGTACTCCGGGTTGACAGCCGCCGTGTCACGCTCAAGTCTGTCCTCGTTACGGCAAAGTCGACATGCCGGACGATCGACCAGAACCCCGAGACGGTTGCCGTTGTATGGAAGCAGATCGAGACGGCTCTCAACGCTAGTCAGCTGACCGCCCACGATCTCACCGGACTCGCTCATGCCCGAACGTATCGGCGCCGTATCGGGCCAGGTGAAACAATCCTGTCAAACGATACGACCGTCGTCCTGATCTCGGACAACAAGCCCTTCGGGGCAATCGATCCAGCGACGCTCGCCAGCAAGGGTTACGTGCAGGGCGACATGTTCAGCGGTTGGGAATTCTTTGGCCCCGACGAGACGGTCTTTTTATCCAGAGAGTTTGCAGAAACACACTGTTTCCGCGTAGTACGGGAGAAGCGGCGGCCGGGTCAGATTGGAGTGGCGTTCGAGCCTGTTCGAGGCCGCAAGACGTCGGACATTGCCGGTGCGATGTGGGTGGATGAAGGCACCGCCGAGCTGCGCGAAATGAAGTTTCAATACGTGAATGTGGGCGTGCTCGAGCGGCATGGGGCGGGGGGCTTTACCCGCTTCCGGCGGATGGCGTCGGGAGCCTGGCTGATAGACGAGTGGCAGATAAGAATGCCCGGCCTCGAGATGCCGGCTCGCGAACCCGGCCGCCTGGTCGCTGTCGGCCGATGGGAAAGCGGCGGGGGAATTGTGCTCGGGAGTGATATGACAGGTAAGAAAGTCAGCCCCGCAACGCCGCTCGAAAAGCGCTGACCGCGCGCCCGATCCGGGCAGACGTCGCGACTAGTCAGACCTTCAACGCTCCGACGAACTCTTCCCCCATCTCACCGATCTGCCACTTTCGAAGCCCGGGGATATCGCCCAGATCTCCGGTAGTGTCAGGCCGCCGTCGCGCTATTGCTTCCAGCCGCTCGCGCGAACAGAGGACACCCGGGTCGAGCTGCAGCCGGGCTGCGGCGGCGTCGCGCACTGATTTCAACCTCGAGACCCGGTCATCGAAGTCATCTTCACGCTCCCACTTCGGCGCCCGGGGGAATTTTGGAAGGTGCTCCTCGGTGACCTCCAGCCCGCGCTGCACCGCCGAGAGAATCGCCGTCGCGCCGCGATCGAGGATACCACGCGGCATTCCTTTGAGACCCGAAAGGTCCCTGGCGGTCTTCGGTGCAATCCGCGCGATATCGAGCAGCACCTCGTTACCCATCACCCTGAAGGTTGCGCGGTCGATATCACGCGCGACGGAATCCCGCCATGGTACCAGCTCGCGCAGCAACGCAAGCTCACGACGGGTGAGATCGCGCGCGCCCTTGATTCTGAGGAATGCGTCAGAATTTTCGTCGCCCTCCCACTTCGTTCCCTCGAGGCGCGCGAACTCTTCACGTGCCCATTCCCATCGTTCCAGTTTCTCGAGGCGTGACTTGAGCTGGTCTCGCAGCTCCAGCAGATAACGTGTGTCCTGCGCAGCATAATCGAGCATGCCCGGCGGGAGCGGCCGGAGCGACCAGTCGGCGCGCTGATGCTTCTTGTCCAGCTTCACCCCGAAGAATTGCTCCAGCAAGGCAGCAAGCCCGAACGCCTTGATCCCCAGCAACTGTGCCGCAATCCGCGTGTCGAAAATGTGGTTGACGTTCCACCCATAATCCTGGTGTAGCAGCCGCAGGTCGTAGTCGGCGTCATGAAACACGACTTCCACTTTCTTGTCCTGCAAAAGATTGCCGAGACCGTCGAGCTTTCCCAGGGGAAGTGGGTCGATGATCGCGCTTCGCTGGCGCGTGCTGATTTGCAGGAGATAGATTCGATCGATGAACCGGTGAAAACTCGCGCCCTCCGTATCGACGGCGATTTCGCGGACGGCTGAAATATCATCCAGAAAATTCCGGGTTGTTTCCTCGTTGTCCAGATACAGAAGCGCTTCCGATTCCGATGCAGTCATGCGGCCAATCTAGCTGATTCGAACAGGACAGGTGCACACGACAGGGGCCGATCATTTGCCGGAAACCGGAGAGAGCGAGATACCTCTGTGCGATCGATTTCCCGGTCTCCGCAACGTGCCGCGTGCGCATTTGTGTATCCTTCCCTCGCCCGTACAGCTGTTGCCCGCATTCGGCACTGGCGGTGATATCTGGATCAAGCGAGACGACCTCAACGCCCCCCGCTGCGGGGGTAACAAGGTCCGCGCCCTCGAGTTCCTGCTGGGAAGCGTCCGTCGGGGCGATGCTGTAGTCACCGTTGGCGGAGCAGGCTCCACGCATGTGCTAGCCACCGCGATTTGCGCCGCCAGAATAGGCGCGACCACGACGGCATTGCGATGGACTCACGACATGAATCCTGTGGCCGATCTCGTGGCATCGCGCATTGCGACTGCGTCGCCCCGGTCTCGCGTTGGACGAAGCGCGGTGGTTGCGATGGCGACCGCGCAGCTTCGCGCCCGGATGACCAGCGAGCACTACATACCCCTCGGCGGCAGCTCCCCCGTCGGGGTGCTGGGGCATGTGAACTCCGGCCTCGAGCTCGCCGCCCAGATCGCCGCGGGCGATCTGCCACTGCCGAATCAGATTGTCCTGCCGCTGGGGAGTGGTGGGACTGCCGCGGGGTTGGCGCTCGGTCTCGAGATTGCCGGGTTACGTATCGACGTGGTGGGTGCGCGCGTCGGGCCAAGATTCTTCGTGCACCGGCGGCGCGTTCTGAACCTCGCGCGCAATACGGCCAAGCTCATCGAGCGGCTTACCGGCGAACATCTTCCGGATGTCGATTCCCGGCGTTTCAGAATCGCGCACCATGTCTATGGCGGGGCCTACGGTCGTCCTCTGCAGGCGGCAACCGAGGCATCGGCAATGCTGCAGGGTGCTGCCGGAATCCGGCTGGACGGCACCTACAGCGCAAAGGCGTTCGCGGCAGCACTCGATGAAGCGCGCACTGCGCAGGGCACTACTCTGTTCTGGTTAACTTTCGACTCACGATGTCTGACAAACTGACCATACATATCTACCCCAGCGACTGCGACTCCGCGGGGCACGTCAATCACGCCTACATGCTGACGCTGCTGGAGCGTGCCCGCTGGGCGGCGCTGGAGAAGCATCTGTCGTTCGCGGACTACATCACGCGCAACCAGTGGGCGGTGGTGCGTCATATCGAGGCTTCATACAGCACGTCCGCAATGCCGGGCGACGACTTCAACATCACGACAGGGCTCGTGTCGATTGGGAATACGAGTTTCTCGGTGCGACAGACCGCGCACAATCAGAAACAGGCTCTCGTCTGCGATGCGACAATCGTTTACGTCACGATAAGCCCTGAGGGTAAGCCGATCCCCGTGCCGGACGAGTGGCGGGAGATTTTTTCTCCTTGGGAGTAGTGGAAGTCAGCACCGCGGAAACGACGCTCGCGGCGCGCATCGGTGCGGTTCTGTTCCGGTACCGCAGCTGGCTGCCGGTGCTGTTTCTGGCCATTCCACTGCTGGCAGAAGGTGACGCATCCGCAAGCCGTTGGATCATTGGAGGATTCCTGATCGCGGCCGGGGAGCTGTATCGCCTTGCCGGAGTGGCTGTCGCCGGCACAACCACTCGCCGGCGCTCCCGCAACGTGGAGAAGCTCGTCACGCATGGTGTCTTCGGGTGGACCCGCAACCCTCTCTACAACGGCAACTTTCTCGTGTGGATGGGGTTCGTCGCCATTTCCGGAGTTCTCTGGTTTCTTCCCGCCGCCGTGTTGATTTTTGCCGCGGAATACAGCCTGATCGTGCGATACGAAGAGGGTGTTCTGGAGACTACGTTTGGCCGCACGTATCTCGACTACAAACGCTGCGTACCGAGATGGATTCCGACAAAGCCTGAGTACCCGCTCGCAGGCCAGGCAAACTGGGGCGAGGCGTGGCGCAGCGAGATCAGCACCTTTCTCCAGTACGCAATACTGATCGCGGCTTTTGTCGCGAAAGACTTGTTGAGGTAGTCGTCCCACAAAAGTCGTCCCCCGACGTCGTACGTCGAACGTCGGAAATGGGTCGTCGAACGCCCTAGCGGTTCGGCTTACCCGGCGGATCCGGACTCTTGAATACTTCCCGGTTTATCTGCACGAACTGGATCATGTTCGCCGGAACGTCTTCCTCCGGGAAAATCGCCGTCACCGGACACTCAGGCTCGCACGCGCCACAATCGATGCACTCGTCAGGGTGAATGTAGAGCTGCTCGGCGCCTTCGTATATACAGTCGACCGGGCATACATCGACACACGCTCTATCCTTCGTATCCTTGCATGCTTCGGTAATGACGTAAGGCATTGAATGGGCTCAGGGATCCACGATCTGTCGTATGCGAAAAATAGACCCGTGGACACTAATATCAACCGGGTTCACCCCTTCTTACCGCACACGATTCTTCGCGGAATCAACGCAGCGCGTGTCGTCCTGGAGCGAGTGTCCCATTGCGATGACACGCTGCACACTCTGGCGTCCCGGCGGGATGACACCGGTATCCCCAACGCGGCAGGCCGCGCCGCGCAACTCGTTTGTATCCAGTCGCTTGCACATGCTCGCGCCCGGACTTAGCGATGGCCCCTCCTATGCCACAGTGCTCGGCATGCATGTGTTCGGAAG
The DNA here is from genome assembly GCA_037721215.1 of Gemmatimonadaceae bacterium. Taxonomy (NCBI): domain Bacteria; kingdom Pseudomonadati; phylum Gemmatimonadota; class Gemmatimonadia; order Gemmatimonadales; family Gemmatimonadaceae; species Gemmatimonadaceae bacterium. Next base: position 36,679 of record JBBJNV010000002.1, on the reverse strand, counting down.
GACTGCAAGCGGCCTGCCTGATCAGGACTTGTCGACCATCGCTGGCATGCCCCGTCCGTCGCTCACCATCGGAGATGAAGATGCGAAAAAGATTGTCGTTGGGCGTTGCGCTGCTCGGAATCGTGCTCCTGGGCGCTTGCAGTGTCGGAGACGCTCTCGGCCCCGGGCAAGACTCTGTGTCAGGAACGTATGAGCTGGTAACCGTGAATGGACGCAGGTTGCCGGCGGTGCTTTATCAGGAACCTGGATACCGGCTCGAGGTGTTGAACGCCAATTTCACGTTCAGCCGTGACGGGACGTTCAGTGAAGCGGGAATCGTTCGCGAAATCGTCAACGGATCAGCCAACACCAGCTCGAGCTCGACCAACGGTTACTACGAGTACAGGAACGGCGAGGTCACCTTTCAGGACAACACAGGGCGAACCTACTATGGCTCAGTTGACCGGAATACCCTGAGGGTGGTCGACGATGGGGTGACTCTCATTTACGAGCGCTACTAGGGGTCAGTGTCTTCATGATGTCATCAAGGTGCAGCGCATCCATGAAGTTTCCTGTGCGGTGGATATAGCGTAGCACGCCATCGCGATCGATGACCGCCGCGCCGCTCTGTTGCACCACGGCGAGCACGCGGCGGAAGCCGAACGCTCCAAATACCGCTGCACGTCGGTCACCGTACAGCGGGAAGTGCAGGCCGAGTAGCTTGGACAAGCGCTCTGCGCTGCCGTCGCTGCCCGGTCCAAGCGCGATGATTTTCGCTCCTGCCTGCCCGATCTGATTGCTCTCCCGCTCCAACTGAGCGGCATGCGCGATGCAGCCCATTCATGTAAATGCGCGAAGGAAGTAGAGCACGATCGCGTTCTTTCCGCGCGCGTCTGCGATCGCGGCAAAGGCAGGATGTTCTGACCCGGAGCCGGCGTCGACGGAATCGCCTACCTCGAAAATCCGCGTTGGATCGCTCACGGCCGACCTCTTTTTCCCGGTGATCTAGCTGGGGCGGTCTCGTTCCGCGACTCATCGTCGCGAAGATCCAATTTCTTTTTGATCAATTCCGGATTTTCCCGGTAGAACGTCGCCGTCCGGCCAATAACCTGTATGACCTCGGCCGCTGTCGCCTCGGACAACTGTGCAGCGGCCTCTCCGGGCTTCATCTCGGCATTCTTTCCAAGCTTCACCTTCACCAACTCATGCGTTCGCAATGCGTCATCGAGCGATGCGATCAGCGTGGGCGACAATCCATGCTGCCCGACATGGACCGTCGCGCTCAAATGATGCGCCTGAGCTCTTAATTCCGCACGCTCGCTTCCTTTCATTGCAGTGCCTGCCCTCTCCTGGTCATGAACCGACGTACGTCAACCGGTGTGCCATTCCACCAATCCTTCTGGCCATCCGCGAGTCGCATGGCCTGAAAATGAAGATGGGGAGTATCCGGCGGCGCATTCCCGCTCGTTCCCACAAATCCGATCACGAACCCCTGTTTCACCTCGAGGCCTTCCGTGATCTCATCCGAGTACCCCGCGAGATGCGCGTAATAGTACATATAGCGCCCTTCAGCATCCACGAGGTAGGCAGTGATTCCCCCGGCCGCGTTCTGCCGAAGCTTGATCACCCGGCCTGATGCCGCGGCCACAACCGGGGTTTCGCGGGGCGCTAAAATGTCGATTGCGCGGTGATACCTGCCGCCGCTGCGCGCTTCGTTAAACGAATCGCGCAACGCCTCCGCCACGACACCATCCACGGGTACCATCAATTCGTGATTCGCGAAATAGTCGATGTCGGCCTGGCTCAGCGGGGCGGGAACAGGAACGGCGGCCGGGGGTGTGCTGGCACTTGCCGGCAGGCATCCGGCGAGAGCGAAGAGCATGGAAAGCAGGTATTTGACCCGCGAGCTGCTGACCCCACCTCGTCTACCGCAACTCCGCTGGGTCCCAGCGGCGGAAGGGTTACACCCCGCCACCGGACCCGCGTTGTGTTTGCTGAAGGGCCGTACGGTCAGACCGCGAGCAACTCTGCGCGCTCGATCGCCTCACGTTCCCTCGCAAGCTCGGCAATTCCTTCCTCGATGGTCCTGGAATGATGCATCGAACAGAATTTGGGACCGCACATCCCGCAAAACTCGGCACTCTTGAAATACTCCGCCGGCAATGTTTCGTCGTGATACTCCTGAGCCCGGTCGGGATCGAGCGAAAGGCGGAACTGTTCCTTCCAGTCGAATGCGTAGCGGGCGCGGGAGAGTGCATCGTCCCGGTCGCGAGCGCCTTTTCGGCCTCGCGCAACATCTGCCGCATGAGCAGCGATCTTGTAGGCAATCACACCTTCGCGCACATCGTTGGCGTTGGGGAGGCCGAGGTGTTCCTTGGGGGTGACGTAGCACAGCATATCAGAGCCATGCCACCCGATCAGCGCTGCACCGATTGCGCTGGAGATGTGGTCGTAGCCCGGTGAAATGTCGATTACAAGTGGTCCCAGCGTGTAGAAAGGCGCATCGTGACATACCTCTTTCATCCGCTTCACGTTCATCTCGATCTGATCCATGGGCACGTGGCCCGGACCTTCCACCATCACCTGCACATCACGCTCCCACGCCCGTCGTGTCAGTTCGCCCAGGGTGTCGAGCTCGGCGAACTGCGCCTTGTCGCTCGCATCTGCAAGACAGCCTGGCCGGAGTGAGTCTCCCAGCGAAACGGTAACGTCGTAGTGACGCAGAATCTCCAGCACTTCATCGAAGTGTTCATACAGTGGATTCTGCTTTCGGTGAGCCATCATCCACACTGCATGCAGTGATCCGCCGCGACTCACTATTCCGGTAATCCGGCCGTGGACCAGCGGCAGATGCTCGAGCAGAATTCCGGCGTGGAGCGTCATGTAATCCACACCCTGCCGCGCCTGATGCTCGATCATGTCAAGCAGATCCTGCGCGGTTATCTCCTCGAGCTCCTTTTCCTGTTGCACTACCTGGTAGATGGGCACCGTTCCGATCGGAACTTTCGACGTGTCGATGATTGCCTGGCGGATGGTGTCGATGTTGCCGCCGGTGGAAAGATCCATCACCGTATCGGCCCCGTACTTCACTGCCATTCGCAGCTTCTCGATTTCGCCGTCGATGTCGGACGAAACGGCGGAGTTTCCGATGTTCGCGTTGATCTTCACCCGCGACACCTTTCCGATGCACATCGGCTCGAGCGATCCGGCGAGATGGCGGACATTGGCGGGGATGATCAGCCGGCCGATCGCAATCTCATCTCGCACCAGCTCCGGTGTGAGCTCCTCGCGCTCGGCGACATACCGCATCGCGTCGGTGATCTCGCCCTGACGCGCGTGATGCATCTGGGTGCGCGCGGGTGAATCCGCTGAGCTGCGCTGCTGCGGCCGCGGATTCGCGGTTTCCTGCGTATGTGTTTCCATTGTTGACTCCCTACGCCGGTACTAGCCGGGTCAGGTTCTGAGGGACTTTCTCAGCTCGTCGCAACCGCCGGCATTCGGACGGTATTGGCGGGCACCCCTGTCATGATTCAATCCTAACTCAAGGCGCAAGAGTGAACAACGAGAGAGACTGGGGAGGACCGCGAATTGAGGGCTATGCGGATCCAGGACTAACGGCCATCGACGATTGACGACTTACTGAGGATCGAGAACAAACAAAGAGGAACGCGCACCCGGCCACGGGCCCCATCCGGAATCCGCAATTAGTCGCAGATCGTCAATGGCGTTTGGTCCTGGATCCGCAAGGGTCCTCGATCCCCACTCCTGTTACGCGATAAATGAGTGCCACATTGCAACTGACCCATGACTGACTGGCAGTTCCGCCCACAACGCCGCACCATTAAGAATGGATGCGGAATACCGTGGACACTCAGAATGACCTACCTCCCCGGTAAGCTCCCTATCCTGGCAGGCGTTTTCATTTTGTGTTGCGGGCCATTGCGATCACAGGGCTCGCGCCAATCTGCAGCGCCGAACACCGCACCTGGTTTATCGCCAGCGCAGTGTGAGCGTGGGAGTGACGATCAGGATAAGGACGGCCTTGACGATCGGTGCGAACATGAGCTGGCCGTCGCGTTTGCCCCAATGCTTTGGGTCGATCCCGCCGCCTGCGGATTCGATCGCAGCGTCTCTCCCGCCCGGCCCGGCGGCGAGTATCTCTACGCGGTTCAGCGAAGCAACGACACTCACCAGATCAGAATCGCGTATCTGCCGGCGTACTATGTAGACTGCGGATGGAGTGGACCAAAGTGCGTACTCGTGAGGGAAATGTGTGAAGGACATGCGGGCGATTCGGAGTTCATCATCGTGGAGCTGGACTTCGATCACAATGCAAAAAAGTGGGACGTGCGAGGAATATTCCTGTCCGCCCACTGCCTCGGAAATTCGGATGGGCGGTGCAAGTGGTACCGTGGCACCGGGTTGCAACAGTTCGAGTGGATTGAAAGTCCGGAAGGATTCAATACGCCCGTGGTATGGATCGCGCGCGGCTCGCATGCCGCGTATCCGACTCGCGCGAGCTGCGACTCCGGCTTCTGGCTGTTCGATACCTGCGACGGCAATCGTCTGAGGATACGGTTTCCAGTACGGACGAAGCTGCAGAACATTGGAAGCCGGTCCAATCCGTTTATGGGGGAAACGGATTGCGTTGCGCCGGGTCGCGGCGGCTGGCGCAGTGCCCTCGCCGACTCCACTCTCAAAGAGTGCTTCTGGATGCCCAACAAGCCTTTCCGGGGGTGGCAGCGCAGTCGAGCGGGAACCGCGCCCACTCCGTACGACAGGCATCTCCGGGAGGCGGCATCGTTCTGAAATCTTGACTGGCGCCGATCCTGTCTTCCACCTCGAGACGCGCTCCTGCGGCCTGCTGTATGCACTGTCTGTACCCTCCATCCTACTCGGCGGCGGAGCACGCCCACAGCGACGGATCGCTCTGCGCCGCCTGTCACATCATTTAGAGGAGTATCAATGCTGAAACGCATGACCACGAGGTTTTTTCTCGCGGCAGCGGCGTCCGTCGCTCTCGCCTGCAGCACAAAATCTGACGATGGCGTCGACTCCACTGCCGCTGCCGGCCCGCCTCCCGTCCCTGGTACCAGCGACGGGCCGGCAATGCCGCCTGCAACGGCCAACGCCGAAATGCAGGCGGTCCTCGATACTCTCGGCGGACTCGGCGGGAAGCCGATCGAGAGCCTCTCCCCCGGTGAAGCGCGCAAGCAGCCCACACCCACCAATGCGGTGATGGCAGTTCTCAAGGCTCAGGGCAAGTCGACCGCCCCCGACCCGGCTGTCGGCTCGACCGATCGCAACATCTCGGTCGATGGCCGCTCGCTGCCTGTTCGCATCTATACGCCGAAGGCAGGCACCGGGCCGTTTCCAGTAGTGGTTTATTACCACGGTGGTGGCTGGGTAATCGGAAGCAAGGAAGTCTATGACGGCGGCGCTCGCGGAATCGCGAAAAGCGCGAACGCGGTTGTCGTCTCCGTGGACTACCGCCTCGGACCCGAGAACAAGTTTCCTGCGGCTCACGACGATGCCTATGCCGCATATCAGTGGGCAATCAAGAACGCGGCGTCGATCAAGGGCGATCCCAATAAGGTCGCAGTCGCCGGCGAAAGCGCCGGAGGCAATCTGGCGGTAGCGACGGCGATGACGGCAAAGCAGAAAGGCACGAAACTGCCAGCCGCTATCATCGCCGTGTACCCGGTAGCTGGCGGCGACACGGTGAGCGCTTCGTACACGGAGAACGCCAACGCAAAACCACTCAACCGGGCGATGGTGCCATGGTTCGTAAAGCACTACTTCGCCGATCCTTCCCAGACCCAGGATCCGCGAATCAACCTCGTCGCGGCCGATCTCAGTGGTCTTCCGCCGACGACAATCATCAACGCCCAGATCGATCCCCTCCGTTCCGATGGAGAGGAGCTGGCTGAAAAGCTGCGCGCGGCGGGTGTCGCCGTCGAGCAGCGTACGTTCGCTGGCGTAAACCATGAATTCTTCGGCATGGGAGCAGTGCTGAACGAAGCGCGCGAGGCGCAGACGATGGCCGGCAATGCGCTCAAGAATGCATTCGGCGCCGTCAGAACGGGCGCCGCAACCCCAGCGTCAGGAAATATGGGAGCGAATACACCTGGCGCGCCGGCAGGAGCACCGGGCAGGTCGATGAGCCCTCCCGCTCGCGATTCGACGGCGATGAAGCGCTAGAGAGGAAATAAAAGAGCCGCCATCCCCAAGTGGGATGGCGGCTCTTTTATTTCTGCGGATTTCAGGTGACCTGAATGGTAAGCGGCTGCGTGAGTCTTACCGTGATTCGGCCGCCATCGGGCACGCACCCATCGTAATCGGCATTTCTGCCGGCCACAACAGCGCCCGCCGCAGCGCCGCCCGCCGCTCCGATCACCGTCGATTTCGTCTTTCCGCCGAGTATCTGACCGAGCACCGCACCAATCGCTGCCCCGGTCGCGACCTTCTTCGCATCGTCTCCGCGCGATTCGGCCCGCACCTTGTCGACCTGAGCGTAGGTGACCTGGGAGCTGATCGGATACGTCTTCCCTCCGAACTCCACCGATTCCACTCGAAGCCCAATCTCGATCTTGTCACCGTCGCCGCTGCTCTTGCTCAACGATGAGACCTCACCCACCAACGTTGCACCAACAGGAATGATCGCGCCGTTTTCACCCATTACCGCCTCAGCGAGCTGGGCGGTGAACCGGTCGCCAACCCGATTGGTGTTCGTGCAGATTCTCTGGCCCGATGACAAAGTCAGCTCCGATCCCGCAGCCACTACTCCCAGCGGACGCTCGGACCCACGTTCACCGGAGGATACCGCATTTCCGCTTGCGGTCACTGTTTCGCCAGTTGGGGCTTCACCAGTAACAGGTGGTGCCTGACGAGGACGCGCGGCGGGTCGCCGCGATTGCACGCGCGGTTGTCCGATAGTTCCAGCCGGACTTCCAGCCGGCTGCCGGGAAGGCACTCCCGGACGACGAACCGTTGTGGGCACATCATTCTCAGCTTCGGCGCTGGCGGGCGCCGCGGTCACGGGCATGTCCGTCAGCTGAGGCTGCGCCAGCGTGTCTTCGTTCGCGAGTGCAAGATCACGCGAGAGACTCGTGTCGCTGGCCAGTACATCGCCTGATTTGCCTTTGTCCGAGCAGGCGCCAAGCAGTGACGCGCCCGCAACCAGAATCATTGCCGCATGAGTTCGCAGTTTCATTTTATTGTACCGAAGTGGCCTGAAAGCAACACGCGGCGCCACGGTGATTTCACCGGGGCGCCGCGTGAGCTAAGGAAATCATTAAAACCGGGTTCGTCCCGGAAACGTACCTTGAATAGGGATGCGGTTATTAATGGCGATCATGCCGCCACCAATCCGGCCAGCACGCCCCCTCCGACCGCCTTGCATGTGTTCGTCACAGTTGTCTCCATCAACTCCCCCGCCCTGCAAAACGACGGTAATGATGCCGCCCAGAACACGTCCACGATCGATACCCCCGCCCCCGATGTCGCCGCCACCATCATCCGGACCACCAACCGGCCTTGGCCTCGGGCTCGGCAAACTCGCTGTGGCTGCCGGAGCCGGCTCGACAGGTGCGGGCGACACTTCGACGGGCGCCGTTTCAAGCTCCTCGGCAACATCTGCTTGCGTCACCTCAACTGGCGCTGGATTTCGCCGCGCCGGCCGGTACCTGGCAACACGCTGCGAGGGAGCAACCTTTCTTGGCGCAGGCAATGCGGTCCGCTCGATAGCTGAAACAACTCGCTGCGGGACGTTCTGGTCAGATCCGGCGAGGTTTATTGCATCGGACGCCCACGCGCGGTCGAGATCTTTCCTGAGCTCGTCGTTCATCCCGGTGTCACCACGGCTACAGCCTGCCATCAACAGCGCGCCAGCAGCGTATGCCAGCTTCACGATCGTCCGCACGGTTCCTCCGATTCCCTTTTATTTGCCTCCGCACATTGACGCGTGCGGCACGGCTGCCTCCAAGCGATGCCTGCAACGGCCGAGCCATTGCAGCTTCCCCGTGAACATAACCTGTGGACCGGGATAACGTCCTGCAATAGTGACATTGTTTGTCTCAACCTGAGGACAGTGTCATCTTCCGCGATAACACCATGAAATCCCCAAGACTTGTTCGCTCAATTGCGTTGCTGACGGGCTGTGCAGTTCTGGCGCCGGCGGCCTGCGAGAACCCGCGCGGCGGCACGGTCACGCCTGCCGAGCGCACTGCCATTGCCGATTCGCTCCGTAGTCTCGTGACGAACGCATATGATCTTAGCCGGCCGGGCCCCGTTCCGAGGATGATGAGCCTCTATCCGGATCACGGCCCGGTTTATTCCACCAGCAGCGGCCAGGTCTCGACAACGCGTGCCGCGCTGGAGAAGCAGATTGAATCGTTCTGGAGGTATGTCGGCGTAAACATGAAGAACCCGAAGTGGGAATGGACATCGATGCATGTCGACGTACTCGGCTCCAATGCTGCCGTGATGACGGCGAGCTATCGTATTCCGCACCTGAATCCGCACGATCTGCCACATGTAATCGGCGGTGCATGGACAGCGGCGTTCGTCAATCGCGGGGGCCGGTGGGTTGTGATTCAGGAGCATTTGTCCGACGCTCCCAGACCTTGACCGCCGCGGCGAAAATCCGGCATGCATGTGTGAATACTTCATTCGCCTGCTCCGGCGTGGCGCCTGAATAGTGCATATTTGAGTCGCGTCGCAAACCCGCAGACAGGATCCCAATGGATAGCAGTGTTAAATCAGACCCTAACAAAGCGGTCGCATACGTTGTTTACGAGCTCGAGCGCAGAGCTTACCGTTTGAGCAATGCCGCGTTCACGATCGGTCGGGGGGCGGAGAACAGCATTGTCATTCGCGAACCGTCGGTCTCCAGGGTTCATGCCGAGTTGCGACCCGAAGGAGCCGAGTATGTGCTGCATACGTCGGGGGCGACGGGAACGCGGGTCAATGGTGAGGCCGTTACTGCTCCACACCAGCTCGCAGACGGCGATCGCATCGATGTTGGTCTGGTGGAGTTCACCTTTCGCCGGTCGAAGCTGCCCCTTGGTGTATCGGTGGTCGATCCCCCAACGGCGGAGGGCCACGACGCCGACATTCTAACCCGGCGCGAAACGATAACCAACCCGATTCTCGGCGGAACGTTCACACCGAAACAAAAGACCAGCGCCCTTCCGATGCTGGTCGTTGTCGCGATTATCCTGGCTGCCGCTGCCTACTATTTCCTGGTCATGCGGTAAAGCGCGCCAGAACCTGGCGCTCGAGCGCGAGCCTCAGCGGTTCGAGCTCCATCTTTTCGAGAACGTCGGCAGCGAAAGCGTAGGTGAGCAGCCGGCGCGCCTGAGCCACGCCGATCCCGCGGCTTCTCAGATAGAACATGGCTGTTTCGTCGAGCCGTCCGACAGTGGCGCCGTGGGTACACTTCACATCGTCAGCAAAAATCTCGAGCTGCGGCTTTGTGTCGATGCGCGCGTGTTCTGAAAGCAGCAGGTTGTTGTTGCTCTGCTTGCCGTCCGTCTTCTGCGCTTCGGGGTGGACGTACACCTTGCCGTTGAACACTCCGTGCGACCGGCCATCGAGAATTCCCTTGTACAACTCATGGCTCGGGCAATTGGGCGCGACGTGCTCGATGCTCGTTTGATGATCGACGTGCTGAGTGCCATTCACCATGTAAAGCCCGTTCAGGACGCATTCCGCAGCGTTGCCATCGAGTTTCGTGTAGATGTTGGTACGCGAGAGTGCTGCCCCGGTCGCCAGTGAGAAGGATTCGTAACGGCTGTTCGCCGCCTGGTGAACCTGGATGGTGCCGACGTGGAATGCGCTCTCGCTTTCGAGTTGGAGCTTGTAGTGGTTCAACCGCGCACCATCGGCAACGTAGGCTTCCGTCACAGCGTTCGTGAAATATTCGCTGTCGCCGAGCGAGACATAACTCTCGATGACGGTGGCACTGGAATGGCGCTCCGCAAATAAGAGATTATGCGGATGTGTGGCTCCGCCGGTCGCACCTGCGGTCGTGATGAAAATCAGGTGGATAGGCGTTGTTGCGACGGCGTCTGCGCGAACGCGGATCACTGCACCATCATACGCGAATGCAGTGTTGAGCGCCGTGAGGGCGCCGCTCGGCGGGGCGGCGATTTTTGCGAAGTGCCGTTCGAGGATCGCAGAATCTCCGTCTCTCAGCAGGTCGCCAAGCGATTCGGCGGTGACACCTTCCGGAAGTGTCTGGCCAGAAAGACCGGCGCGAAAGCGTCCGTTGACGAAGACGAGATTATGCCAGTCGGTCTGGCCGAACGAAAATCCTTCTACATCCACCACGCTGACCTCGCCGGCGCTCACAGCGAGATGAAATTTGCGGCTGGCTATTGGCGCGACACTTGTGAAGTGCCAATCTTCATCGCGCATTGTCGGAAATCCAGTCGTCTCGAACTCGCCCATCGCCGACTCACGGAGGATTGTGAGCCAGGAAGGCTCGCTGCCGCCGCTGTTAGCGTGCAGAGCGTCGAAGTCAGCGCGGTACGCCGGCACTGAGCTGCCGGAATTCTCATCGGCCTGCAATTCCACCGGCGCGGTGAGAACTTCAGTCACGCCGCAACTCCGGCAATCCAGTCGTAGCCGCGCTCTTCGAGCTCGACGGCGAGCTCCTTCCCGCCCGACTTCACGATGCGTCCGCCGGCGAGAACGTGCACGTAGTCGGGCACGATATAGTTGAGCAGCCGCTGGTAGTGCGTGACGACGATCGTCGCGTTATCCGGCCGCCGCAATGCATTGACTCCGCGGGAAACAATCTTGAGGGCGTCGATGTCGAGTCCCGAATCCGTCTCGTCGAGAATGGCGAGCCGCGGCTCGAGCACCGCCATCTGCAGAATCTCGTTCCTCTTCTTCTCACCGCCGGAGAAACCGGTATTGACTGACCGGCTCATCATCGACTGGTCCATCTCCACAATTTTCGTCTTCTCTTCCATCAGGTCGAGAAACTCGAGTGGGTCGAGCTCTTCGAGTCCCTTTGACTTCCGGATCTCGTTGTACGCGGACCGCAGAAAATAGGCGTTGGTGACGCCGGGGATCTCGATCGGGTACTGGAAGGCGAGGAATATTCCTTCCTGCGCGCGGACCTCTGGATCCATCTCCAGCAAATCGCGGCCGTCGTAGCGCACCGTGCCTTCGGTGACCTCGTATCCCGGGTGACCGGCCAGCACCTGTGCAAGCGTGCTTTTCCCGGAGCCGTTGGGCCCCATTACGGCATGAATCTCACCGGCATTTACGGTGAGATCGATTCCCTTGAGTATTTCCTTCTCGCCGATAGCGGCGTGAAGATTTCTGATTTCGAGCACTGATGCCTTGGTGATTGGTCTTCCGTAAACAAACTCGCAGTCGGCGAGTCGGCGGTTATGCCCCGCGCAGGCGGGAATTCATGTCGTCCCGCTGAGCTACCCGACGCTGCCCTCGAGAGTTATCCCGAGAAGCTGCTGCGCCTCTACCGCGAACTCCATCGGCAGATTCTGAAACACTTCCTTGCAGAATCCGCTGACGATGAGGGATATCGCGTGCTCTGTGCTCAGCCCGCGCTGCTTGCAATAGAAAATCTGATCCTCGCCGATCTTCGACGTCGATGCTTCGTGCTCCAGCATCGCGGTATTGTTCTGGACCTCGATGTACGGGAAGGTATGAGCCCCGCAGCGATTACCGATGAGCATCGAGTCACACTGCGTGTAGTTGCGGGCGTTTGCGGCGCGCGGCATGATCTTGACCTGTCCGCGGTAGCTGTTGTTCCCCTGCCCGGCTGAAATTCCCTTCGAGATGATGGTGCTCTTGGTGTTCTTCCCGATGTGAATCATCTTGGTGCCCGTGTCGGCTGCCTGATGGTTGTTCACGACGGCGACAGAGTAGAACTCACCGGTGGAGTTGTCACCCTGGAGAATCACGCTGGGGTATTTCCACGTGATCGCGGACCCCGTCTCGACCTGAGTCCATGAGATCTTCGAGTTCACGCCGGCGCACTTTCCTCGCTTGGTGACGAAGTTGTAGATACCGCCCTTCCCTTCCGCATCTCCGGCGTACCAGTTCTGCACCGTGGAGTATTTGATTGACGCGTTGTCGAGCGCGATCAGCTCGACCACTGCGGCGTGGAGCTGGTTGGTGTCGCGCTTGGGTGCCGTGCATCCTTCGAGATAGCTTACCGACGCGCCTTCCTCAGCCACGATCAGCGTACGCTCGAACTGGCCGGTATCAGCGCTGTTGATGCGAAAGTAGGTGGACAGCTCCATCGGGCATTTGACGCCTTTCGGGATGTAGCAGAACGATCCATCGCTGAACACCGCTGCGTTCAGGGCCGCGAAAAAATTGTCGCTGTGGGGGACGACGGTACCAAGGTATTTCTCGATCAGCTCGGGGTGGTTCTGAACCGCTTCCCCGAATGAGCCGAAGATGATGCCGTGCTTCGAGAGCTCTGCCTTCATCGTTGTGCCGACTGAAACGCTGTCGAAGATCGCGTCGACGGCGACGCCGGCCAGCTTCTTCTGTTCCGTCAGCGAGATGCCGAGTTTGTCGTAGACGCGGAGGAGCTCGGGATCGACTTCGTCCAGGCTCTGGAGCGGTTTGACGCTTTTTGGCGCCGAGTAGTAGATAATATTCTGGTAGTCGATCGGGGCGTATCTGAGGTTCGCCCAGTGTGGCTCTTTCATCGTCAGCCACCGGCGGTAGGCTTTGAGCCTCCAGTCGAGCATGAATTTCGGCTCGTTTTTCTTCGCCGAAATCAACCGTACTACGTCCTCGTCGAGCCCGCGGGGGATAGTGTCAGTTTCGACATCTGTCACGAATCCGTACAAATACTCTTTATTGACCAGCGATTCTATTGCCGAGCTCATGCTAACTCCTTGGTGTTACAGCACTTCGTAACGTAGATTGAATCCTAAGTGAATTTGTCGGGATAGTCAAGCAGACCGGGACATGCTGCTACACATCCAAGTTTATGGACACCAAGCACTTAGGAGGCTTTACGAGCCGATTCAGCGCCCCCTTGGCTGGTTCTGCGGAAAGTGGGACCAGGAGCACTTTATTGAGTGATTTATCTGACTTCGAATCCGTCGCGGCGCTGCACGATATTCCTGATGAGGGTGTGCTTGGCGTCGTAAAGTCGGGTGGGGAGCGGATTTGCCTTATAAAGCACGGGGGTCGAATCAGCGCCGTAGCCGACAGGTGTACTCACCAGGATTTTGACATGTCGTTGGGGGATGTGCTTCCGGACGGCACCATTCAGTGCGCGTGGCACGGAGCTCGATTCGATTGCGCTACCGGCGCCGTAAGGCAAGGGCCGGCAAGCGAGGCATTGCCGTTGTTCGACGTACGTATCGAGAATGGAGTGGTTCTCGTCGGTGCTCTGCGAAACGGGTTGACCCCGTGAGCGAGTTTGCAGTAGCTCCCTGCTCCGGCTCACCAAGCCCGAGCCCCGGGCTTTTTCACCCCACGGAGTTGACGTTAAAAGCCCCGAGCCCACCGCTCCGGCCCGTGGCCCGTGGCCCGTGGCCCCGATTTCAGCCCTCCGGTTTGATATGAGCCGCCGCGCTGATTTCCCGCTCCTTGTCCGCAATCCCGGGCTGCATTACCTCGATTCTGCGGCGACATCGCAGAAACCGTCGATCGTGCTGGACGCAATGCGCGAATTTTACGAGACCAGCTACGCCAATCCCCACCGCGGCGCGTACGCTTTGTCGGTTGCGGCGACGGACTGCTACGACGGAGCGCGCACGCGCGTCGCGCAGTTCATCGGCGCAAACGATCCTGCGTGCCTGATCTTTACCCGCGGTACTACAGAGGCCATCAACCTCGTCGCGAATGCATGGGGTCCCATGCATATCGCCAGGGGCGATGAAATCGTGGTCACCGCCCTCGAGCACCATGCCAACTTCGTACCCTGGCAGCAGCTCGCTATTCGCCAGGGAGCGACCCTCAGGATTTGCGAGCCCACCTCCGAGGGAAAGCTCGACCTCGACTGTCTCGAAAGCCTGCTTTCGAGCCGCACGAAAGTCGTGGCGTTCAACCATGTATCCAACGCCCTTGGTACCATCAATCCGGTCCGCGAGATCGTCGCCCTTGTGCGCGAACACACTGATGCGCTGATCGTCTGCGACGGCGCACAGGGCGCCCCTCATCTGAGGGTCGGTTTCGACGCGCTTGGCGTCGATTTCTATGCATTCAGCGGTCACAAGATGTGCGGGCCGATGGGCATTGGTGTACTCGCTGGAAAACGCGAGATCATGGAACGGATGCCGCCGTGGCAGACGGGTGGTGACATGATAGAATTCGTCCATGATCAGAGTACGACCTGGAACGAGCTCCCCCACAAATTCGAGGCTGGAACACCGAACGCGGCTGGCGCGGTGGGTCTGGCCGCCGCCGCGAGCTATCTGGACAGCATTGGAATGGATGAGGTGCTGCGGCATGAACAGCGGCTCGTGGCGGATGCATATGCGCGGCTTGGCGAAATCGATGACGTACGCGTGTACGGCCCTCCGCCGCCCCATCGAAGTGGAGTGATCAGCTTCACCCTGGGCGATGTACATCCACACGATCTCGCGACCATTCTCGACGGCGACGATGTCTGCATACGCGCCGGCAACCACTGCGCCCAGCCGCTGATGAGACGCCTCGACATTCCCGCTACGGCTCGCGCGTCATTCTATGTGTACAACGATGAATCAGATACCGACGCCCTCATCGAAGGCGTGTTGAAGGCGCGGGAGATCTTCGGCCATGCCGCTGTCTGACCGCGCGGCCCAGGTTGCCGGGCTGTACCAGGAGATGATCCTCGATCATTACCGCCGTCCGCGAAACAAGGGCGACCTCGACGGCGCGGATGCCTCGGTGACGATGAAGAATCCGCTTTGCGGCGATGAAATCGTGCTGCATGTCGCGTTCGAAGGTGAGACGATACGCGACCTCAGCTTCTCGGGACGCGGATGTTCGATATCACAGGCATCGGCGTCGATGATGACGCAGCTCATAAAGGGGCGGAGCGCGGGGGACATCGATGCCTTGCGGGCCCGGTTTCGCGAGATGGTGATGGGGGATGCAACGGCCGTTGACGACAACTCGCTGGGTTCGCTTCGAGCATTGAGCGGGGTGGCAAAGTTCCCGGCCAGGGTCAAATGCGCGCTGCTGGCATGGAATGCGCTCGAGGCTGCGCTGGAGCAGCGGCCGGTCTGACGGCAACGCCAGCACGCGAGACTTGAATCCCGCTGGTCCCCGCAACATCGTTGGTAATAAGCGGAGAGCGCGATGGCGTTGTTATCCCGGTCAATCCTGGGTGTTTTAAGTCTTCTCGTTACTTTCGCGGCGACGACCGAAGCACAGCAAAACCGCCGCGACTCGGTCGAGACCCGCCGGCGCGTAACTAGGGCGCAGGCGGCGTTCGAGCAGGTCCGCCGCATGCATCTGCCGTCGAGCCTTCAGGGCTCGGCCGTCGGATGCGAGATGCAGGTTGGCAGGTTCTGCCAGTGGAACGACACCGAACATACTGAGCCACCTGAGCCGAAGCCGATCAGCAAGGCACGTGCGACGCTGATCGAAGCGCTTCGGAAAGCGGCGGAGCGCTCTCCCCGCGATGGGTGGATTACCGGCCAGCGAGTGCGTTACCTGCTCGAATCCCGCGACACGGCGTCGGCTCTGCGCGCTGCCGTTGAATGCCAGTCTGACCAATGGTGGTGTGACGCCCTGCGCGGGCTGGTGCTTCACGAGACCAATGCCGGCAACCTTGCCGACAGTGCGTTCGCGCTTGCATTGGCGGCGATGCCCCAGGTAGAGCGCTGCAGCTGGACTGACATTTCGATGCTCCTCGACGCCGCCCAGCGCAAGCGGTACAAGGCCGTGGGGTGCGGCGAGCGGGAGGACATTGCGGCCCGCGCGTGGTGGCTGGCAGATCCCTTCCACACGATTGCCGGTAACGACAGGCAGGCGGAGCATTACGCCCGTCTGACCATGAGCAGAATACTGGCGGACACGCGCGCGGGGTGGGATACACAATGGGATGACGATCTGCGCGAACTCGTTCTGAGATATGGCTGGGCTAGATACTGGACGCGCGTGCCAGCTTCCGGCATTACGCAAAATGGCGGCGTGATCTCCGGTCACGAAGCGATGCCGAACTATCACTTCTTCCCGGCCGTCAACCGGTTCGAGCCTATCACTGCAATCGGCAGCGGTGCGTGGAATTTCAAGCAGTGGCGCTCGCCCGAGCGGTATGCGCCGAAGCTCGCGAGCGAGTTCGTTGAAATCATTCCGCAGATCGCGCTCTTCAGGCGCGGAGATTCCACACAGGTCGTTGTCGCGTACGATGTGTCCGGCGATTCGGTGTTTCGGGTGGGCCCGCTGCGATCAGCCATTGCTCTCTCTCGCGACGAGAGAGCCAGACCGCTCGTAGTTGAGCAGGGCTCCCCCCGGGGATCATTCGTTGCGCTCGTGGACAGTACTGCCCATCTGTTGAGCCTCGAAATACTGAGCGTCGACGGGAAAAAAGCGGCGCGCGCGCGGCAGAGTGTAAACCTTCCGCCACTGGGACCCGGCGGCGTCGCGGTGTCTGACGTGCTGCTGTTCGACCCTCCCGCGGGCGACGTTTCGGATCTCGCGATGGCGCGTTCCACCGCGCGCGGGAATCTCACTGCAGATTCAAAGGGGAAACTCGGTCTCTACTGGGAGATCTACGGGCTTGCAAGAGCTGACAGCGCGCTGCCCGTATCGCTCACTCTTGCACGCATCACCGAGGGAAGCCTGCGGCGAATCGCACAGTCGATAGGGCTCGGGCGAAGGGCGAGCCCTATCAGCATTGCGTGGCGCGAGATGCCATCGCTTGGTGGCATAGCGACGCGAAGTGTGACTCTCGACCTGTCGCTGATTCCGCGGGGCAAGTACATCTTGAAACTCGAGGCCACCCCGCCGGGACGGGGTTCGGTCAACAGTTCGCGGATCATCGACGTTCGGTAAACACTCATGTGGTCCGTTTGAAAAAGTGCGCAAGCGCTGTACGCCGTTGTCGGATCATCTTTGCCCCGTCGGGAATACCGCGACCCTCGAGCAGTCGAGTACAATCGTCGTAGAGCTTCCGACAGCGAATGATCCACCAACCGGACACGCCGCCTCGACGGTTCCTCCCAGGGTACTCAACAGCAGCGTCGTATGCTCCGGATGCACGCGAACCTCGACGACCCGCGCCGGTGTCCCGCCCACCACGCCAAGCCGGACGGCAACGGGATTGAAGACGGCCACCGCCGGCCCTGCTGCAACTCCATCAGCGGCATGAAGGCTGCCGAATGCCGACGAGAAATGCCCAACGCCATCAGCACGGCCGTGAATTTCGTTGGCGATGTTGAGGAACCGCGCGACGTCGAGTGACGCGGCACGTGCGAAGAGCTCCGCCGGAGACGCTATCTGGGCCAGCTCGCCGTTGAGCAGGACACCGATCCGGTCAGCGATGTAAGCGGCATCGCTGAAATCGTGAGTGACGACGATCAACGCCGGATCGTACTGCGAATGTGCAGCGAGCAGAGCCGCCCGGATGTCACGCTTCAGTGCGGGATCGAGCGCCGAAAAAGGCTCGTCGAGAAGCAGCAATGCGGGCCTCGCGACGATTGCACGGGCTAGGGCGACGCGATGTCGCTGGCCACCGCTCAGTGTGCGGGGCATTCGATTACGAAACTCAGCCATCTTCATCGCTTCCAGAGAAGCGCTGACCCGCTCGCGAATGTCATCGGCAGGCACGCGCCGCACCCGCAACGGAAATGCGACATTCTCGAAAACCGTGAGGTGCGGAAATAGAACGGGGGTCTGGTGCATGTACACGGCGTCGCGTTTCTCGGGCGGTAGCGCGACCACATCGCGGCCGGCAACTCTGATCTCTCCGGAATGCGGAGCGACGAATCCGGCGATAGCGCGGAGCATTGTCGTCTTGCCGGCGCCCGATGGTCCGACGACTACAAACCGCTCTCCGCGCGCGACCTGTAGTGTGAGGTTCCGCAGAATGCGGTGCCCACCCATCCGCACGTCGACATTACGGATCTCGAGCGCGGGGCCTGTCAGGCTATCACCACTTTGAGCCGACGCACCGCGACGCCTGCCGCCAGGAGTAACGCAAGTGGCGGGATTGTAAGCATGAGTCCGGCGGTAGCCGCGAGGTGATCCTGGCCCGCGCTCACGTAAGACATCAGAGTGAGGGGCAGCGTGGTGATGAGACCCTGCCCGATCAGCAGTGTCAACGGAACCTGCGCCCACGAAACGAGGAAGCCGAGCGCGAACGCCTCGATGAGGGGCCGGCGAAGAAGTGGCAACGTCACCCGGCGCAACACATCGAGCGGACTCGCGCCGAGTGAGCGCGCTTCATCTTCCACCCGGGAATCGAATACGGCGAAAATTCCGATGAAGAAGAGAGTCGTGTAGCCGAGCGCCGGCACGATGTGAGCAAACAGCACTCCCGCGAACCGTCCGCCAAGTCCCAGTCGCAAGAATGAGTACTGCAGTCCAATCGACAACGCCAGCGGGGGTATGGCGACCGGTAGAAACGCAAGCGCGACCGCGATCTGCCTGCGGGGCCCACTCAACATCGCGATCTCGCGTCCCGCCAACAGCCCCGCGACTGCAGAGATGCAGCCTGTCCCAAGGGCCAGAGCAGTGCTCGTCCAGACTGCACGCGCGACCGCGGCACCGTTCTGCCCCAGCACTGCCCAGTTGGCGTCCGTCCACCGGCCGGGCTGCAAGGCTGGATAGAACCATTCGCCGCTAATTGATAACGCGATGAGAAATGCGACCGGCAGCAGGGTCGCGAAGGCAAGTACCGTTGTGAGTGCGGCACGTGATAACGACGAAACGCCTTTTACCCGCCGCCACGCGGCAAGCTGGTCAGCTCTGTCATTCATCGGTGATTTCTCTGTTCGCCGTCAGCTGGTGTAGCGCGACACCACAAAACGCGAGTGCTGTAGCCAGCAGGACGAGAACGAACGCTTCTCCCCTCATGTCGAGCGACGAATCTGTGTAGCGCTCCATCGTCAACAACGGCAGCGCAAGCGGAAAGCTGGGCGCGAGCAACGCCGCCGTTTCGTAGTTGCCGGCCACGAACGTGAATACCGCGATGATCGACGGGAGCAGGCCGCGCCAAAGCAACGGCAGAGTCGCCGCTCTGAAAGTCTGCAGCGTCCCCGCCCCAAGGCTACGCGCGGTCTCCTCCAGTTGTGCACCACGGCCAGCGATCACGGAAAAGGCAACCAGCGCGAGAAAGGAGAACTCCTTCCAGGTGAGGGCAATTATCAGCCCGATGCCGTAGCTGTCGTTTGTCAGTTCCGGCATGTCTGCCGGAGATGCGTGCAGGCCTGCGGCGAAGGCCAGACGTGCCAGAAGGCCGCTTTGGCTGAGTATCAGTACGCCGCACAAAGCGGCCACGACGTGAGGGACGGGGAGAGGCACCACCGCGACCATTCGTGCAAACCGGTCGCCACCGCGCGCGCCGCGAAACAGCGTTGCGGCAGCTATTGCGAGGGTAGTCGCGAGCGCGGTCGACGCAAAGGCAATCCAGACTGACCAAAGCAGAGCAATCCAGGTGACTCGGTCCGACAGTACGTTTTCGATGTGCCGCAGGGAAAGTCCCCTGGCACCGGGCCCGGTCACTCCCAACGCCGCCAGCACCGCGTAAACGATGCCGGCGATTACCGGAC
Source organism: Gemmatimonadaceae bacterium (assembly GCA_037721215.1). Lineage (NCBI taxonomy): Bacteria > Pseudomonadati > Gemmatimonadota > Gemmatimonadia > Gemmatimonadales > Gemmatimonadaceae > Gemmatimonadaceae bacterium. The sequence goes on along the minus strand of JBBJNV010000002.1, from coordinate 16,991 downwards.
CTGCGACCAGTAGAGCCACGAGCAGCCCGAGCCGTTGTCTGCCTTCTCCGTGTCTTTGTGTCTCTGTGGCCAATACCGAAGACATTTCGTGCAAGTGCTCCTGAGCGCTCTCGGAGCCATTCACCTCGTGTTCGCGCGGACCCGCGCTTTCCAGTCCCTCGCAATGCGCTCGGTGTATACCGGTGCGACCTCGGGCACTTCGTAGCGCCTCAGCGTGTCGCGCGGAACCCCGCGCACATCGGTCTGCATGGCAGCGAAACGGGCAGATAATTCCCGAGGCAGCTTCCCGGCATCGAGCACCGTTCCATCGGCCCAGACTTCCGGCCGCAATTTTTCCAGTTGCGCCTCGGGGGAGAGGAGAAAGTTGGCGACAACCATCGCTCCCGCAGGGTTCGGGGAATTATATGGTATCCCAACGAAATGAGTGTTGGCAATGCTCCCGTCGCGAAGTACCAGTGCGCGGGCGGTCCGTGGAAGTACGCCCTGGCGAACCTTGGTGATTACTTCATTCTCGTTGTACGACATCGTGAAATCGACTTCACCATTGGCGAACAGCCGGTGGAGGTCGGCGACTCCGGCCGGGTAAGTCTTTCCTCGCCGCCAGAAGAAAGGACGCACGCCGTCCAGCCAGCTCCATAATCGCAGGCTTCCTTCCGCATAGCGTTCGTCGCTGAACCCACCCTCGAATTTTTTGACTCCGCCATTCTCCGCATACATCACCGACTTGAGAAAAGTGGTTCCGGTGAACTGCTGATCGTGCGTGAACCGTCCGGGGTTCGCGCGAATCCACCGGCCGAGATCAGCGATAGTGCGAGGTGGAAGGGGGGTTCGCACTGAATCGTAGATCAGCGTAAACTGAACGCGGCCCCATGGGGACTCGAAGCCTCTGGTGGGCTCCTCGAAATCGCGCATCACGATTGGCGACAAACTGTCCACATAAGCGGCGGCTGGAAGGCGGTGAGCCCACGGTCCGTAGAGCAGCTTCTCCTTCTGCAGGTTGTTGAAGGTTTCACCATTGATCCAGATGAGGTCAGCGGATCCGCGCGCCCGCGCCTCCCGCTCCACCACGAGCTGGTTGACGATCGCCGGACCCTGGCCATCGACGGTGGTGAGCGTAATCGCGTAATCGCGCGCCAGCCGCGGAGCAACCCAGCGGTCGATGTAGGCATTGATCGAGGGATCACCGCGCCACATCCGCCACTGCACGGTCGTCCCGCGTGCTTGCGCGACGACACTGTCCCATGGGCTGGATTCGGATATCTGACGCTTCGACGACTCGCCCCCGCAAGCCATCGTAAGCGACGTTGCTGCAATCGCAACGCCTCGAGCAATCAACGGGGAAGTACCCGCGTTCGCAGCAATACGCAGGATCAGAATGAGTATCGAGCCGAGAACTGAACCTGTCGCGATGGCCCGGCGTTCCTGAAGACAACGGGATCGCCCGGCCGTCCCAGCTGCGTACGAGGTCCGCCGCCGGGGATTCCGTTTGCGAATCCTGATACGACGCGGGTGTTGAACAGGTTGAAGACATCCGCTCTCAGGTCGAGCGCGCCAATCCCGATCGGCACTCCATAATCCACACTCAGCGCAACCTGCGTCGAGGCCGGCAACCGCTCGCCATTTCGTGGAACTCCAGCGAAACGATCGTAGTTACCGACGAATCCATTACCAAAAATGTCGCCCGATCCATCCAGATCGCGGAAGAGGGCTATCCGGTTGATGGGTGTGCCGGTCTGATAATCGACGATGCCCCCCAACAGCACTCGTCGAAGGACCTGACGACTTCCTCTCAGCGACACCTTGTGACGACGGTCGTTGATCGCATCGGCCCACTCGGCGTCGAAGTCATTCGCGTATGACGCGTTGAAGTTGATGTCTTCGGTATTGTTGCGTGCCCGTGACCATACCCAGGTTGCCTCGAGCGCCGTACCGTCGGTGATGCGCCGCCTGACATTCGTGTAAAGGCCAGCGTAGTTACTCTGTCCGCCTGATTCGGTGGTGGTAAGCCGCCGAAACGCGTTGGTTGCGGGCGTCACCGGCCGAAATGCATCACCGGTCTCAGGTGCTCGGTTCACCGTATCTGCAGCGGTCCTGGCGCGGAGGTTCGGATTCAGATCGAACGAGCGGGGCAGATTTCGCGTGTCGATCACAACTGCGTCCACCGACAGTCCCCACGAGGCGCCGAGCAGCCGCTGGTAACCGAGCGACAGCTGGCGGCTCTCGGGCTGCTCGAGGCCGAGTGCGAACGTCTCGCGAATCTCGCGGGGGGGAAACATGCCCCGAAGCGCTCCGAGCTGACCCGCCGTCGGTCCTTCGCCCAGGCGCGGTGGAGGAAACTGACGGCCACGCAGCGTTACGACCGAGTTCCCCTCAGGGCCAAACTGGACAGCGTCTGAATAAACAGCGTACGGGAATTTACCGGTGTAGATCCCCGCGCCGCCCCGAATCACAGTCTCGGGAGTCGCGAACCAGTTGAAGCTCGCGCGTGGCTGAAAATTGTCGAGGTCCGGCGTACTGGCCCCGCGGGACGTGATGTCATCGTAATCCCATCGCAACCCAAGGTTTACCGTAATGGACGGTGTAATTCTCCACACGTCCTCGACAAATGCGGCGTAAAGAGTCTGGGTGAGGTTCACCTGCTGCGGATTCGCGTCAATCGTGTAGCTCAGCACCCGTACGTCAGCGGGCACATCGCGAATCGAAACGAAAAGTCCGGTCGGAGTAATGTTGCCATCGTTGATGACCGTGTACGCACCTCGGGGATTGGTGCCCGATGCATCCAGCCGAAACCGGCTCGCTGTAACGTCGGCGCCGATGCGAAGCGAATGCCGCTCGCCGACCCGTGTCTCGAACACGTCGCGAAGCTGGAGCTGGGTCTCACGCTCGTTGAATATGAAGTTGCTCGATCCAACCACTGCCTGCACCGTCAGGGAATCGGGCGCAACGATCGTGACCTGCGGCGTCGCGAAGCCGCTTTGGGTGGGCGGGAAGAACCAGTGGAAGGTGCCAAGTTGAGCGGAAAGCGAGTTGGTTGCATCGCCACTCCGCAATGCGCTCGCATGGGTGACTGACGTGATCGATCCGATGCGTCGCGTCGTGATGTCTGCCTCGGGCACCACCGTTCCGCCCCCCTGCCCTGCGCGACTGACGTCGCTGGACGCAAACCTCAGCGTAGTCGTCTGCGACGACGACCAGCCGTGGTCAATACGCGCGAAGAGTTTCAGAGTCTCCCTCAGCTCGGTTCCCAGAAACATCGTCTGGGCGGTCGATCCGATTCTGTCCTCGCTCTCGCTGGAATACTCGGCTGTGGCAAAGGCGAAAGTACGGTTGCGCACGAGGGGGCCGCCGATTGCGCCACCCACCTGCGTGCGCCGGAAGCCATCGGGATCGATACCTGCCGGTGCAAAACGCGGCCTTGCGTCGACCGGAATGCCTGGCCGGCTATAGCCGAAAATCTCGCCACCGCGCCGAGTCGTACCGGCCCGGGACTCGATGTTCACCACGCCGTTGGAGCTGCGTCCCCACTCGCTCGAGTAGCTGTTGGCGTGAACCGTCAGCCGGCGCATCCCAGCGAGCGGAAACTCGACGCGCGGTCCGCCAAGAAAGCCCTCGTTGTTATCGAGCCCGTCGATGTTGTATTGGGTGTAGAGCGAGTTGGCACCGTTGATGGTGAGCAGCGGCGCATCGCCGAAAAAGCCCGTGGCCTGAGCAACGCCGGGGATCGTGAACGCAAGTGAGATTGGATTACGCGCATCGGATGGAAGACTCTGCAGCTCCGCCGTCTCGACAGAGCCTCCGGTAACTGCGTCTCTGGTGTTGAGCAACGGACGCTCGGGCGCCGCGACTACCGTCACTGCGTCAAGCGCAAAAACGGGTGAAAGCACGACCGTCACCTCTCGCGTGGCGCCGGTCGCCAGAGGTGAAAGAGCGATACTGGCGGGCTGAAAACCAGGCGCAGTGAAAGTGATTGTTCCTGCGACAGAGCCTGGAACCGACAGTCTGAATCGGCCAGAGCCGTCAGTGGCTACGGGGACGACGGCGGCGAGTTCGCTCGCCCGAGATGGAATCGTGATTCGGACGCTCGCTGAGCTGACAGGCGCGCCAGTCGACGACCTGATGGCCCCAACGACGAAAGCATTCTGCTGTGCTTCAATCGTACTCGGAGTCACGAAACTGACACACAGGATCGCTCCGCAGGCAACGATGCCGCGAAGTTTGTTGGCCACCGCCTCCGTCGCGGGAGGCGACATCGTCGCCAGATTGCGGGACGCCCATACAATCCGCTGCAGAATTGTGAGTCCGACCAGCACCGCCATGACAGACATGAGGCTCGTGATATATCCTGGAACGAGCAACCAGACGGTGTACATGATTACGGTCTCGCTCCCACCAATCAGCCCCTGCGGCATGGTCACTGTAGTTTGTTCGGCCTGCGCGGCGGCTCCACGACCTCGCTTCTCGAGAATCGCCGACAGGTACATCCACGATGCCGCGTTCACGAAGTAGCTGCTGAGCAGCGCCACCAGTGCCACATATGCGTTATCGTTGCGCGGCATGCCCAGTACGATCGCGGCGGGCACCGCGGCGTATATCGCGAAGTCGATGAGGATGTCGAGATAACCTCCAAAGTCGGTTTGTCGCCCGTGAACTCTGGCAATCGAACCATCGAGCCCGTCGAGGAGCCGATTCAATAGCCAAAGACCCAGTGCCGCTAGATACGCCAGGCGGAACGCGGCCAGAACCGCCGCCCCGCCTGCAACAAGAGATAGCAGCGAGCAGGCGTTCGGACTTAGCCACTCGCCGAGCGCACGTGCGACACCTCCGAGCACGCGATCCTTCACTTTCCTCAGAACCGGGTCAAGCATGGGTCGAATTTGCGGAAATTAGGCGCCGGCCGACGACAGCTGAACCCGCGGTGAGTGAAAATCGTTCCGGAAACGGAGGCGGCCGAGGGAACCGATAGCAGTACTGGGGCGTTAAGCATGAGTCATGCTAAGTCATAACGAATTACGAGAAGAGGCAACAATGGAACGACGAACATTTCTGGAACGAAGAAGTTTCCTTAACGGAGCTGTCGGTTTGCTGATGGTTACGCTTGCGAGCGGGAGTGCCGGCGAGGCTCGAGCACAGCAGTTCTCCCGCGACACTCCTGCCAACGCCCAGGCGCTGCAGGTTGCGACGTTTGGCGGCGGCTGCTTCTGGTGCATGGAGCCCCCCTTCGACAAGCTCAATGGGGTAGTATCGACAACCTCGGGCTACATCGGGGGAAGCGTGGCCAATCCCACCTACGACCAGGTTTCCGCCGGTGGCACCGGCCACGCCGAAGTAGTCCAGGTGAAATACGATCCGGCCAAAATCAGCTACGCCAGACTCCTCGATGTATTCTGGCGCAACATCGACCCCCTCACACCGAATCGCCAGTTCTGCGATGCGGGATCGCAGTACCGGTCGGCAATCTTTCATCATGGTGCGGATCAGCGCAACGCCGCCGATGCTTCGAAGCGAGCTATCGAACAGTCCGGCCGGTTCAAGCAGCCGATCGTGACCGAGATCGTCGCTGCAACCACCTTCTACCCTGCCGAAGAATACCATCAGAATTATTACGTGAAGAATCCAGTCCGGTACAAGTTCTACCGCAGCCGGTGCGGAAGAGACAACCGACTGAAAGAGGTCTGGGGGAAGAAAGGCGGGTGAGCGGGTTCACCGGATGAAACGCTGGCTGGTTGGCGGCGCGATCGCCCTCGCCGTCATCGCTCTGCTTTTCATGCTCGGCCGCGTTGCCGCCGAACCTCTTCAGAATTTTGCAATGTGGGTCGAGAGCCTCGGACCCCTCGCCCCGGTTGTATTCATCGCGGGCTACATCGCAGCGACGGTCGCGTTCGTGCCGGGTTCGATCCTCACGCTGGCGGCAGGGGCGATTTTCGGGCTCGTTCGGGGTACGATCTATGTCTTCATCGGCGCGACTCTGGGAGCGGCCGCGGCGTTTCTCGTCGCGCGCTATATCGCGAGGCCGGTCGTGGAGAAAAAGCTTGCAGGGAACGAACGATTTCAGCGCATCGACCAGATCATCGAGAAGGAAGGCGGGAAGATGGTCGTGCTGATGCGGCTGTCACCACTCCTGCCTTTCAACGCGTTGAATTACGCGCTCGGAATCTCGAAGGTGGGTTTCCTTCCCTACTTCCTCGGCTCGGTCGGCATGATTCCGGGAACGCTGCTCTACGTCTACTATGGGAAACTTGCAGGTGACCTGACGGCACTCGGTGGACGCGACGTCGAGCGTGGTCCCGAATACTATCTCGTCCTTGCGCTTGGTCTGCTGGCGACCGTAGCGGTGGCTGTTATCGCGGCTCGGGCGGGCAAGCGCGCGCTCGGAGAGAGCGATGCAGGATAATGCGGCCGAGCAGGCACGGATCGCGAATGTGCATCCGCCGGGTTGGGAGAATCCGCGCGCGAAGGACAGGTATCACATGGTCGTGGTTGGGGGCGGTACAGGCGGCCTCGTCACCGCGGCTATTGCAGCAGGCCTGGGTGCGACGACGGCGCTGATAGAACGCCACTGGATGGGCGGTGATTGCCTCAATGTTGGATGTGTGCCGTCGAAGGCATTGTTGCGAGCAGCACGCGCATGGCATGCGGCAGCTACGGCGCATGAGCGTTTCGGGGGACCCGATGTTGCGGGTCAGCGGGACTTCGCGGCCGCTATGCGAAGGATGCGGCAGATCCGCGCTGACATCAGTGGCCTGGACAGTGCATCGCGGTTCCGCGACCTGGGCGTCGATGTCTTCTTCGGACAGGCGCGTTTCACCGGCGTCGACACGATCGCAGTGGACGGGCAGGACCTTTGTTTTCGTAGTGCCGTCATTGCTACCGGTACGCGGCCTGCCATCCCGCCGATCCCCGGCCTTGCTGAATCCGGTTTCCTCACCAATGAGACTATTTTCTCGCTGGCCGAGGTTCCGCGGCGACTCGCCGTTATTGGCGGCGGGCCGATTGGATGCGAGCTTGCCCAGGCGTTCGCGCGATTCGGTAGCGCTGTCACCGTAGTGGAACAAGGCGACACCCTTCTGGGGAAGGATGACCCGGAAGCCGCGGGGGTAGTTTCGGCGGCGCTGGCGAGAGACGGGGTTCGACTGTTGACGAGTACCACGATGGAACGGGTCGTTGGCAGTAATCCGGTCGTGCTGCACGTCACCCGCAATGGACGCTCTGAACAGGTGGAGGCAGACGCAATCCTCGTCGCCAGTGGACGCGTACCGAATGTCGAGGATCTTGGGCTTGATGCCGCTGGGGTCGATTTCGACGAACGGAGAGTCATCACCGATGGGCGGCTGCGCACAACGAATCGGCGGGTGTTTGCAGTCGGGGATATCACCGCCCTGTCGCCATTCACTCATGCGGCTGATGCTCACGCCCGCATGGTCGTGCAGAACGCGCTCTTTTTCGGCCGGAAGAAGGTGACTGATCTCGTGATTCCGTGGTGCACCTATACGCAGCCTGAGCTGGCGCATGTGGGGATGAAGTGGGAGGCGGTGAACGCCGGTGGCGATGAATTCGAGGCGGTAACCATTCCCCTTCACGACGTCGATCGCGCCCGGCTCGATGGCGACGACGAGGGATTCCTGCGGGTTCATCTCCACAAGGGATCCGACCGGATCGTGGCCGCGACGCTAGTTGCGGATCATGCTGGCGATATCATCGCCCAGTTGTCGATGGCAATGCAGCAGGGGCTCGGACTCTCTGCGATCGGAGCCGCGATCTTCCCGTATCCCACTCACGCGGAAGTGATTCGCAAAGCGGCCGATGCGTGGCGGAAGCGCAAGCTGACTCCGCGCGTGCTCGGGTTGTTTCGATTCTTTTTTCGGATAGTGCGGTGACCATCGCTCTGTGGATGCCATGATACGGTTAGTACTGGTTTTACTGGGCGTCCTGCTGGCCGAGCCGTTTGCCATTCTGTCGCTGGCGAACGCGCCTCTCAGGGCCGGGCTCCCCCCTGGATGGAAAGTTCGTAACATCCGCGGCCAGTCGGCACCCGAAATCGAGGTGCGCAACGACGGCGAAGGGCCCGTACTCAGAGTTCAGGGAGCCGGTCGCGCGGCGTGGTTTTATCGTGAGCTGCCCACTCCGCTGACGGAAGCTCCGGGCTTGCTGAGCTGGTCGTGGCGAGTTGTGCAGGCTCCCCAAGGCGCGGATCTTCGTCAGGAAAAAACCGATGATTCTCCACTGCGGGTCTATGTCGTATTTGGAAAACCCGGGCTTTTCGGCGGATCGAGCCGCGTCATTTTCTATACCTTCGGGACGTCTGAACCGAATGACTACGCGCCCCAGCTTTGTGTCCGATAAACTCCATGTGATCCGGGTAGGGGGCAACTCGGATGTCGGGCGTTGGGGGGAGAACACGGTGAAGCCGTTCGCCGACTATCGGCGGATCTGGCGCCGGAGGCCGCCCCCAATTACCGCTGTTGGTGTGATGCAGGATACTGATCAGACCCGGGCGCGGGCAGTCGGTGAGCTCCGGCGCCTGGAGTGGGTGGCTCCATGACACCAGAGTTTTTGCGCGCGTTGCGCGGGAACCAATGAGCGATCTCGCGCGTTACCTGTGTGATACCCACCAACGAGTAGACCGATGAGCCATTACAGAGTGATCGCTGCATGTATTACCGCGGGCATTTTTGCGGGGTGCAATTCCGCGACTCCGCCCACCGCGCCGAACGCGATGCCGGTCGAGCCCGGTGTTGTTGCCCCGCCGCCCGCCGCCACAGCGGGCGTAACGGGCACGTTTGTCGGTGTCGGGCATCGGGGCAACGGCAGCGTGCGTTTCACCGTTGCCAATGGGGTGGGACGGCTCGACTTCGGTGATGATTTTTCGGTAGACGCGGTGCCCGGACCGTTCATATACGTGAACACCACCAACAACGCCAATACCGGGCGTCCTCTCAGGATTTCGGCGTTGCGGTCAAACAGGGGTGCGCAAAGCTACACGTTTGCATTGCCTGCAGGGGCGAGCTACACCTGGGTACTCGTGTGGTGCGATCCGTTCAATGTTCCGGTGGCTGAGGCGGCGATACCGGCGACGCCCTGAGGTCGGTGGGCGCCCGCCGATACAGCAAGCCGCGGTATTTGTATGGGATCCCATGTTTATAAACGTCGGGACGGCCGTGGTTGGATCGCCGAGCTGAAAGCGCAGCGAGCAGGTTCATGGTTCGACCACGAGAAATCCGATTGCCCTTCTGGCCAGCGAGTCCTCGCTGATTGTCAGCTGTTCTCTGTTCGGAAATACCTGCGTCGTGGGTCTTGGGGCCCGCTTCCAATCTCTTTGACCAGACCAAGGTCAACAAGCGCCGAAAGACGTGTGCGCGTCGCTCGGGGCGTCAGCCCAATGTGATCGGCAATCTCCCGGGTCGCTCGGCCTTCTGGCACATTGACCAGCTCGAGTATTTCCCCGTCTCTGGAATCAACATTGGGCCTTCGGGTTGTTCCAATGGGCAGTGTGACACGGAAACGATTGCCGATTTCCTCAAGAATCGGCTGGGCCAGCCCGGCATCGCGACAGGCAGCGTTCATCCGTTGAATCCCGCTTCCCCACTGCTCGACCAGGCCGACTTCGTGGAACACGCGGCCGATCACACGATTCCGAAGCTTCGACACGCCGTGCTCCAGGTCGGCCACGGTCAGGCCAAAGGGCAGCAACCCCGGATTCTCGATCTCAAGCCGATCGTCGAATATCGCGAGCCGGATCGGCCCGCTTCGCTGAGAGTAGTCCGCGTGTGCGACCGAATTCACGACAGCTTCCCGTATGGCCACCGGGGGAAGGCTCCATCGCTCCATTCGGCGAACTGCGCCAATGCTGACGCCACGCGCCGAGTGTTTTTCGACGAATTCAACGGCGGCCTCGATCGCCTGAATCGGAGGCAATCGCAAACTCGCCTGATCGAGGATAGTAGACTTGTTCCTCCCGTCAAACCGCCCCGCCTGGATCCAGGCGTCGGGAAAATGGCTCAGGCGTTCATTTCCGAAAAGAACCAAGCCGCCGACTGTTGGCACGATACGCCCTTGGTACGCGCTCACAAGTCCGAGCGTCCTGAGGTCGCGCCGGGTGAGCCGTCGAATCTGGGCAAACGACTCGGAAGCAACTCGGAAGTCGATCACTTCCGAGTCCAGATCCGGCATCGGTCGCTCGTCGAACGATTCCCCGCGGGCGAATCGCTGCATCTCGGAGATTAGCTCGGAGTCGGCACGGCGATTGGTTGAACCAACCCTTACGTATGTGCCATTCTGTAACCCCATCCGCTTGAGATAATGCGGTCTCGAGCCGCTCGGAAAAATCTGCACCGCGACAACGTGTGTCCTTCGAAAAGGCAGAATAGCAATTTCAGGAAGCAGGTGAGGAGCGACAGAGTCGCTCACAATATTTGCGAGGCGTTCTTCCATTTCGAGTGGATTACTGATTCCACGGACGCGCCTTGTTCGATCTTCGATACCGATCAGCAGAGTACCGCCCGCGGTATTGGCGAACGCAACAGCCGTCCGGAGCACGGCATCAGGCGACGAGAGATCGCGCTTGAACTCCAGGGTCTTGCCCTCGTTGCGCCGTAAAACTTCGTGCAGATCCATAGCTCAGAAGTATACTAGGAAGTCGGCGTCGTTACAATGCTTCCGAGTACGACCAAGTAGGCGCTGACGGATCCGCCGTCTTTCCAGTTATGTCGATTCTGCCAGAGTGTGAAAAACGCATCCTGCCTCAGGTCGGAGGCGAGCGCCGTGTTTGCAGTAATACGCCAGAGAAAAGCGTAAACCCGCGCCTCGTAGCGACCATAAATCTGCTCGAACGCCAGGCCGTCACCGCCCTGAGCCCGGATCATCAACTCGTCGTCTGTCGGTGAAATGCTCGCGTCCATCGGGACCAGAAGACTTGAGTAGGGAACGCTCCGAGCCAGGCTCGGATTGAAATCGTCGGAAACAGCTACATTGGCGCGGGATACAGGACGGAGCAAGATCGTATTTCCGCTCGAACGGCTGCGGACCGCGGCCGGTTTTTCAATGTCATCAGCCGCAACGTCATCAATCCCCGGTTCCGTCACGCCTTACGGGCCTGCGGACATAATAAACCGCAGTCCCGATCACCAGCCCCGCCGCATAACCGTATGGGAGCCCATTCGCTATCAGTCCTGTCATCACGACGATGAAGAAATTGCTACGATCTGCAGCTTCGTCCCGCACAAACAGCATCAACGCCGCTCCTTCGAAAAACAGCAACACCCCGAGCACCGGCAACGGAAACACCTGCACCACTTTCTCGAATCCGCTGGCGAAGAACAATCCCAGCGTAACGAACAGCGACCCATAGATGATGATCGAGCCGCCGGTCCTCGCCCCAAACGTGTAGTGCCCCACAAGCCCCCCCGACCCATGGCAAGTCGGAACTCCCCCGAACCACGGATTTACCAGGTTCATCGCAGCATATGTGAACGTCAGCCGTCGCACCCCGATCTTCCGTTCCGGAAACAAATCCTCTGCGATCTGGCGGGTCGCCAGCACCGAATTCCCGAGTGACAGCGGAATCTGCGGAATAGTCAACAGCAGAAACCCGGCGATGACATCGTCCATCGTTACCACCTGGAGCCGCGGCAGACTGAACCCGGCGCCGCCAGCGATGTCAGCCGCACCCAACTTGAATACGAGGGCGTAAATCACACCCAGTGTGATTACGAACAGTGCCGGCGGAAATCTGCGATTCCCCAGAAGCGCAACGATCAACACGAATGCGACACCAGCGAGCATGTATCCGGGAATCCCGTCAGCCCTCACGTAATCGCGAAGCGCCAGCAGCGATAGCTGTATTCCGAGCCCGAACTGAAGGCCGCGCACCACACACCGCGGCACGACGCGCACGAGCCAGCCGATCGCGCCAGTAAGCGTGAGCACCAGCATCACGACGCCAATCGCAAGCCCGCCGCCGTAGATGATCCCCGGCGCGATCTTCTGCGTGATCACCAGTACCGCCACCGCCTTCAACGGCTGGACGGGCATCGGCATCCCGTAACTGACCGCCGTAAAATACTGCATCAGCCCGAACATCACGAGCACACTCGAGCTGTCCATCCCGGACGCGAGAATCATCCCGATGATGAGCGGCAAGTCGGTGCCGATGTCTCCAAAGGCCCCCGCCAGCTCGTTGCGATCGAAACGGATGCGACTCGACGCAAGTCGCCCGGCAGGAGCATCGGGGGATCGCCGTAGCGTCATCCGCATGGCATAGAGCGCACGCCTATGAGGGAATGCTGCAGCGTCATCCGCATCGCTTTGAGGGCACGCCTATATTGTACGCTCCCACCACGCACGAAACCACATGGCTCGTCCCCCCGCTGCATGCCTGACTACACGATAGAGATCGACAACATCGGCAAACGATACGCCGAGCACGTGGCCGTGAGCGACCTGTCATTGCGGGTGCCGAAGGGTGCGGTCTACGGACTGCTCGGCCCCAATGGAGCGGGAAAGACCACCACCATCCGGATGATCCTCAACATCATCGCTCCCGATAAGGGCACCATCCGGATCCTGGGGCGGCCGGCTAGTGACCCCGGAATTACCGACCGCATCGGCTACCTTCCCGAAGAGCGTGGTCTCTATCGCAAGATGCAGGTTCGCCGCGTTCTGCGCTTTCTCGCCGAGCTGAAAGGGATGAAGCGCGCTGATGCTGAATCACGCATCACGGAATGGATGGAGCGATTCGATCTGAAGACCGCGGAGAAAGACTGGGGGCTGTCCAAGATCGACGAGCTTTCGCGCGGCATGCAGCAGAAGGTACAGTTTATCGGCACCCTGCTCCACGATCCCGATCTCGTGATCCTCGACGAACCGTTCAGCGGCCTCGACCCCATCAACGCGCAGGCGCTCAAGGACACCATTGTCGAGCTCAAGCAACGCGGCAAGACCATCATTTTCAGTACTCACCTCATGGACAACGCCGAGCGCCTTTGCGACTCGGTGTGTATCATTGCCCGGGGCGAAAAGGTGCTCGACGGGTCGATAACGGACATCAAGCACAGCCACGGAACACGGAACGTCGCGCTGTCGCTCGGCGGATCACCCTCCGCCGAGGTTAGCTCGATCCTGGCCGACAGATCGCTGGTCGATCGCGTGGATGATTCGAACCGGTTCTTCGAGGTCGAGCTCGCGGCAGGGGCCGACGCACAGGCCCTTTTGCAGCGGGTCGTCGGCGCCGGCGCAATCGTCAACCGGTTCGAGATAGTACAGCCATCACTGCACCAGATATTCCTTGAGAAGGTGGGCGCAACTCCCCGCGCCCCGGGTGAAGGTCCATGGACAGGCGGCGTTGAAACGGGGATGACCGGACATGGCTAAGCTATGGGCGATCGTCAAGCGCGAATACATCGAGCGCGTGCGCACGAAGTGGTTCATCATCGCTACCGTGTTCGGCCCGCTGTTCTTCGGGTCGATCATGATCATCCCCGCGGTGATGTCCAAACGGAGTAAGTCGCCGGCCGAGTTCACGAATACGCGGATACTCGATGCCACTACGACCGGGTTCGGGCAGCGGATTGCAGAGTCGCTGAGCCGCGGGCGCCCACCCGGCTTCGTTCCGCCGCAGGTCGTGGTGGTAAACCCGGCAGAACTTTCCCGCGCCGAGAGCACGGCCACCCGCCAGATAATGGCGAATCAGGTCAGCGGTTATGTCAGGGTCGACGCGCGCGCGCTTAACGGCGAAGAAGTTCTGTACGCCGGCCGAAACGCGACGTCTATTCCGGATATGGAACGGTTGCGCGCCGCGGTACGGGAAGCCCTGCTCGGACAGCGCCTTGAGAACGCAGGAATCGATTCAAGCCAGGTGCGCGACCTGACGTTCATTCCGCTGCAACTGCGAACGGAGCGGATTACCGAGAAAGGTCGGGGAGGCTCGGGAGTCGTCAGCATTATCTTCGCCGGCATAATTGCGGCGCTGTTGTATGTGTCGATCGTTCTTTACGGCCAGAACGTCATGCGCGGCGTGCTCGAGGAAAAAACCAACCGCGTTGCCGAAGTCGTGGTATCGAGCGTTCGACCAGAGACACTGCTTGCGGGCAAGGTACTGGGAGTCGGTGCCGTAGGCCTCACGCAACAGGTGATCTGGATTGCCACATCGATCCTGATATTCCGGTTGCGTGAACCGCTCCTGGCGCGATTTGGTATCACTACCACGCCGTTTTCTCTTCCGGAGATAACAGTGGTGCTGGCACTGCTGCTGCTCGTTTTCTTCATTCTCGGATTTATCTTCTACGCATCGCTCTACGCGGCAGTGGGGGCCATGGTCAACAGCGACCAGGAGGCGCAGCAGGCGGCGCAGCCATTGATGATCATGCTCGTCGCTACCGCTGTTCTCATCAATCCGATCATCGTGAACCCGACGTCGACGCTGGCGAAGGTAATGTCGTGGCTTCCCTTTTCGTCGCCAATCATCATGCCGTTGCGGCTGAGCCTGGGTACTGTTCCGTGGTACGAGCTGGCGGGAACGATCGCGGCGCTGATACTCGCGTGCCTTGGCGCCGTGTGGCTGGCGGCGCGAATCTACAGAGTAGGAATGCTGATGTACGGGAAGCGCCCGACGTTCAGAGAGCTCGGGCGCTGGATCAGCTACTCCAACTGAAGGTCAGGCCATCGCCTGGGCAGAAGCCGGTGTTTCGCAATACTTGTCGAACGCGCCGGTGAGATCGGCGGAGATCTCGTTTGCCGTCCGACCCTCGATCTGGTGCCGCTCGAGCATGAACACGACTTTCCCGTCCTTCAGCAGAGCGATCTGCGGCGACGACGGCGGATAGCCGGTGAAATAGCCACGCGCTCGCTGTACGGCGCCGACATCCTGTCCCGCAAAGACCGTCGTCATCGCGTCGGGCTTGACTGTGTGCTGGATCGCCGACGCTACAGCGGGGCGGGCGTTGCGCGCCGCGCAGCCGCAGACCGAGTTCACCACTACCAGTGTCGTACCCTTCGTGTCGCGGAGCTTCGCGTCCACTTCATCGGGGGTTCGCATTTCCTGCACGCCAAGCCGGGTTAGTTCCTGCCGCATCGGCGTGACCATTCTCTCATCGTACATGTTTATTCCTCTCAGTGTGTTGCGTGCTGTTCTTCCATCTCCAATGTGTTGCGTGCTGTTGTTCTAATAGTAAATGGTTGACGGGGCGACGCCTATCGATCCCGCCGTCGTTCGATGAAGCGCTCGCCCGGAATTCCCGCTCTGACCGACCCTGCGCTCCATGCTGAATGTCCTTTCCTGAGGAGGATGTAGCGCACCCATTTGACAATTCCGGCGAGTATCAGTGCGAAAAGCGATATCGCAAGTATCCTCCAGCCGATCGTCCGTGCCGCCATTGCCGGCCAGTCAGACATTGAGGCCGCGCCGGTGCCGAGGGGCTCGCGCCGGGCAGCGATGAGTGCGAGGCTCGTCAGCATTTCGAACGCTCCGGCGAGCGCCGCGAATGCAGGAGCTCGCCAGATCCACTGTTTGAGCGGAAACCGGCTGAGGTGTGCGGTGGTCATCGCCAGCAGGAAGATCGCGCCGAGGGTGAACGTGACGGCGACATAAAGCCCGCCTCCGGCACCCGGCCGCGTGAGAATCAGCGCGCGATAGAGACGTGCAACTACGCCAGTGATCAGCGCCATGTCGAGGACAGACCGGGCGAGCCGCACGAATGCCGCGGGCTCGCGCACTTTCAATCCCGCTGCCAGGCGCCGACGAAGCCGCTCGCTGTTGTCTCTTGCGATGTCTCCCATCGGCTTGAATGTACCGGTCACGCAATCCGCCGCGAATCTCGCGCCGGCTTTGCGACTGCTTCGTGCTACATTTTTCCGGCACACGCATTGCTTTCCTGAGTGTTGTCTTCCCGAGCCGCTGCCCCCCGTTCAACCGGAGCACACCGATGCGAAGCTTTGGCCCCCGTATCATCATTGCGCTCGTAATCGCTGCCATTTCCGCGGCGACGTATTTCTCGTCGAGCTCGACGAACGAGATTACCGGCGAAGTCCAGCGCGTGAGTATCAGCCAGGAGCAGGAAGTTGCGCTCGGCCTCCAGGCGATGCCGGAGATGGGAGCGCAGTTCGGTGGCGAGGTGCAGAATTCGGAAATCAGCAACTACGTCGAGCAGGTGGGCCAAAAAGTGGCTCGCCAGGCGGGGTCTGCGGCCACTCCCTACAAGTTCGATTTTCATGTTCTGCGTGACCCGCAGACGATCAATGCGTTTGCGCTCCCGGGCGGGCAGGTGTCGATCACGATGGGCCTGCTCACGAAGCTGAAAAACGAGGCGGAGCTTGCGGGAGTGCTCGGTCATGAGATTGGCCATGTGATGGCGAGACACGGAGCGGAGCACCTGGCCAAACAGCAGTTGACCCAGGGATTGGTGGGCGCCGTTGGAGTGGCCACATACGATCCGCAGAATCCCAGCGCGAGCACGGCTGCAATAGCGGCTGCCGTGGGCCAGCTTGTCTCGATGCGTTACGGGCGAAACGACGAACTAGAGTCCGATGCGCTTGGAGTGAAATTTATGAAGCAGGCGGGTTACGATCCGACCGGAATGATCAGCTTGATGAATGTGCTCGCTCAGGGCGGCGGTGGCGGGCGCCAACCGGAGTTCTTCAGCACTCATCCAAACCCTGACAACCGTATGGCGCGCCTTGAGGAGCTGATCCGCACGAATGGCGGCGCTGGCGGGGATCTTGGAGCGGAGAGGTTTCGGAGAGTTGTGAGGTAAGTACAGGCCGGGGCCGACTACTCCGTTCGCCTGTAACCTGTTACCGGTCTGCCCGTTACCTGGTACCCGTTCCTTGGCTGAGCGCTACCCGTTGATCGGCTGCCCGCCACCCGAAAACGGGCAACGGAAAACTGGAGACGGGCAACGGAAAACTGGAGACGGGAAACGAAGGAACGGGTACCGGGTAACGGGCGAACGGGCGAACGGGCGAACGGGCGAACGGGCGAACGGGCGAACGGGCGAACGGGC